>JBDSLN010000483.1:0-13669 GCA_039916365.1 Vicinamibacteria bacterium | reverse complement strand
CACGGCCACGCCGCCCGCGCTGTGGGCCGCCGGGACCGCCGGGATCTCCACGACGTGCCGAACTCCGCTCATGGCTTTAGCCTTCGTGGCATCGAAGCTCTTGGGTTTGCCGCCGAAGACCGGGCAGCGCGCGACGACCGCGTAGAGCATGCCTGGAACGCGCACGTCGATGCCAAAGACACCGCTGCCATCGACCTTCTTCGGAATGTCGGCTCGAGGAACATCGGTGCCGACGATGCGGAATTCGTTCGAGTTGAGAAGAGTCACCTTCGCAAGATCGGGCACCGGCAACTTCGCCGCCGCACCCACGAGCAGGCTATAGGGGAGCCGCTTCGTCCGAGGGCCGTGCACGACTGCACCGTGTTCGGCGCGGCACGTGTTCGCGTTCACCGCCCACTGATTGGCCGCTGCCTGCACCAGCATTTCGCGGGCCGCCGCACCCGCTTGTCGGAGGGGCAACCACGAGGTCCGCACGCTGCCGCTGCCGCCGGTTCCGTGGTCGTACAGGCTCGGGTCGGTGGGTGCTTGCTCGACACTCACCTGCTTCCAGTCGACCACCAGCTCCTCGGCCAGGATCATGGGCAGACTGGTCGTGACACCCTGCCCCATCTCCGACTTTCCCAGGATCAGCCGGACGCGACCATCAGCCTCGATGCGGACCCATGCGTTGAAGGGATTCTTGGGCTTGCGTTCCTGCGTCTCTTGAGCGAGGGCATCGGTCGACCATTGGAAGCCCACGACCAGCGCGGCCGCGCCCGTGGTACTGACCTTCAGAAAATCGCGACGGGCACGTCCGGTCGACGCGGTCACTTCACGCCTCCCACCGCGGGCTTGGACGTCGCCTCGGCAGCGCGGTGAATGGCTTTTCGTATGCGCGGATAGGTCCCGCAGCGGCAGATGTGACCGGCGAGTGCGGCATCGATGTCGGCATCGGTCGGCTTGGGCCTTTGCTTTAGCAATTCAGCAGTGGTCATCAACATGCCGGACTGACAGTAGCCGCACTGCGGCACTTGTTCGGCGATCCAGGCGAGCTGTGCGGGGTGGGTGCGGTCAGGGGAGAGTCCTTCGATGGTCGTAACCCGCCGACCATTCACATCCTCAACGCTTGTGACGCATGAGCGGGTCGCCTCGCCGTCGATGTGCACGGTGCAGGCGCCGCATTGCGCGATGCCGCAGCCATACTTGGTGCCGGTCAGATTGAGCGTGTCGCGCAAGACCCAGAGCAGCGGGGTCTGCGGATCGACGTCCACGATGCGGGGCTGACCGTTGACGGTGAGCGTGATGTGAGCCATACGTTCTCCTAGTTGCCGAGATACTAGCCGTCTTTATCAAGTACCAGGATCGAATCCTGTTCGGCAAAGACAGCTTCCAGTCGGATGAGTATCCTTACTACTGGCGCACGCTCGAGACGGGCGACGAATACTTCGACTACTACCGCGACTATCACGCGTTCCACAGGTTTCCCGCAGTAGGGCACAACCCTCTCCTGCGAATCCGCAGGAGAGATTCATGCTCAGCCGTTTCCTTCGCACCCCGGGCCGTCGCGCATTCGCGGCGGGTTTTCTTTTGGTGGCCGTCTCGTCCGTGTTTTCGGCCATGGCGTCGGCCGGCGAGTTCCAGGACGACCTGAAGGCGCGGCGCGCGCGCGTCATGTCGAAGCTCGACACGGGCACGGTGGCCATCTTCTGGAGCGCCCCGGCGCGGGTGTTCTCGACCGACGTGAACTATGAGTATCGCCAAGACTCGTACCTGTCCTACCTCACCGGCATGGAGCAGGAAGAGACGATGCTGGTGCTGATGCCGGGTGCCTCCACGAAGAAAGAGGTGATCTTCGTGCGCGAGCCAAACGCGCGTCGTGAGCACTGGAACGGACATACCCTCACGAAAGAGGAAGTGACCGCGCACACGGGCATTGAGACGGTCTACTTCCTCGGACAGTTCGAGCCGTTCATCACCGCAATGTTCAACGCTCGCAACTTCGGCGGACGGCGCGGCGAGACCACCACCGAATGGAACACCTTCCAGGCCGAGGTGAAGGCTGGGCGCAGCAAGCTGGCGTTGCTCTTCGGACCGCGCCCGGCACCTTCCGCCGCGCTCCCCGAGGTTTACGTCTGGGCCAATAAGTTCCGTGAGCGCTTCTTCGGCGTGTCTCTCTTCGACATCGAACCCATCGTGGACGATCTCCGCCAGATCAAGACGCCCTACGAGCAGAAGGTCCTGACCCGCAGCGTCGAGATCAGCAGCGATGCGCATAAAGCCGGCATGAAGACCGCCGCGGTCGGCAAGTTCGAGTACGAAGTGGAAGCGGCGATTGAAAAGGTCTATCTGGAGAACGGCGCGATGAGCTGGGGCTATCCCTCCATCGTCGGCAGCGGTCCCAACTCCACGACGCTGCACTACGAAGCGTCGACGCGAAAGATGGAACCCGGCGATCTGCTTCTGGTCGACGCGGCCGGCCTGTATCAGGGCCAGACCGGCGACATTACGCGCACGTATCCCGTGAACGGAACGTACTCGCAGGTTCAGAAAGACATTTATCAGCTCGTCTTCGCCGCGCAGGAAGCCGCGATCGCCGCCGCCTCGAAGGGCGGCAACAAACCCCAGGACGTCGAGAAAGCCTCCGAGGAAGTCATCAAGGCCGGGTTGTTGAAGCTTGGACTGATCGGCGATGTGAAGACCGAACAGTTCCGCACCTGGTACACCCACGGCATCAGCCACTGGATCGGCATGGACGTCCACGACGTGGGCGACTACGACCGGCCGCTGGTTGCGGGAATGGCATTCACCATCGAGCCCGGCCTTTATATCCGCCAGCAGGCGCTGGACGATATGCCGGACACCGCGGCGAACCGCGCCTTCAAGGAAAAGGTCGCTCCGGCGGTGGCGAAGTACAAGGGCATCGGCGTACGTATCGAGGATTCGTTCCTCATCACCGATACCGGCCTGAAGCGCCTGTCGGCTGGCGTTCCCCGCACGATCGAGGAAGTCGAAGCCTGGATGAAAAAGCCGGCCGCCCGCTGAGGCAAGCCCGGACACTTGCCGGGCGAGTGTGATAAGCCACCTGTCACAAGTTTCACTCGACCAGCGAAAATCTCCACTCTGCCTGTGAACGTCCTCGACTACTTCCGCAACGCCGCGAAGCCTGCCTCCCCTGTGTCGGGGGGCATGGACTCACGTTTCCTCGCGCTGTCCGAAGCCAGTTCCGCCATCGTCATGATTGTCGAGGACGACGTGATCCGCTATGCCAACGCTGCGGCCCGACGAAGCGGGTTCGGCGCGCGCGGTCAGGATCTGGTCGGCGAGCACCTGTCTGATTTCGCGCACTCGGATTCGCGGACGGCGATGAAGGACCGCATGACCGGAGCCACGCCGACCAACGCGATCGCTCCGCAGCGTTTTGAGGTGAAGCTCGCCGGCGTTCCCGGTTCGGAGCCCTGGATCGATCTCACTCTGAGCCCCATCGAGTACGAAGGAAAGTTCGCGCAGGTCGCCACCGGCTTCGACATTACCGATCGCAAGCTCGCCGAGAATGCGATGCGCGAATCGGAGCGGCGGCTGAGGGACCTGATCGAGAACGTCCAGCTCGTTTCGATCCTGCTCGATGCGCACGGCGACGTCACCTTCGCCAACGAGTACGCGCTCGAACTCCTCGGCCTAAACGAGGAAGGTGTCGTGGGCCGGAACTGGTTTGACCTGGTCCTGCCTTTTGACAAGAGCTCGGGCATGCGCAACGCCTTCCTCGAACGCATCGCCACCGGCACGGCACCTCACGAAGAGTACGAAATCCTGACCGTACGCGGCGAAGCGAGAGTTGTGTCCTGGAACTCGACGGTGCTTCATGACCCGGCGGGTGCGGTCTGCGGCATGGCGTCCATCGGGGCGGATGTCACGGAAAGACGCCAGGCCGAGAAGCGCCTTCTGCACGACGCGCTTCACGACTCCCTGACCGGGTTGCCGAATCGCGCTCTCTTCATGGACCGACTTCGGACTGCCTTCGCTCGATTGAAGCGGCGTCCCACCCATCTTTTCGCGGTCCTCTTCCTCGACCTGGATCGATTCAAGGTCGTGAACGACTCGCTCGGACACCTTGCCGGCGACCAGTTCCTGGTTCAGATTGGACGCATGCTGTCGGCCACCCTCCGCGCCGAGCACACGGTCGCCCGCCTGGGCGGCGACGAGTTCGCCATCCTCCTGGATGACATCGACGAGAAAGACGATGCGAGCCGCGTGGTCGAGCGCCTCTTCGAAGGCCTGCAGACGCCGATCCGAGTAAGCGGCCAGGAGATCTTCGGCACCGTCTCCATAGGCATCGCGTTCAGCGGCCCGGAGTATGAGAGCGCCGAAGACATGCTGCGCGACGCCGACACCGCCATGTATCAGGCGAAGACCACGGGCAAGGCGCGCTTCCAGATCTTCGACGAGTCAATGCATAAGCGGGCGGTTGGCCTCCTCAAGCTCGAAAACTCACTGCGGCGCGCGGCCGAACGCGACGAGTTCCTCCTTCACTACCAGCCCATCGTGGCGCTGAGCGACGGCAGCACCGCCGGCTTTGAAGCGCTGGTGCGCTGGAACCATCCTGAGCGGGGCATCGTTGGCCCCTACGAGTTCATTCATCTCATGGAGGAAACCGGCCTCATCTTCCGCATCGGAGGATGGACCCTCCGTGAAGCCTGTCGCTGGCTCACCGACAACATCAGCCTTCTCCCGAGTCACCTCACCGTCAACGTCAACCTGTCGGGACGGCAGTTCTCACAGACAGACCTGATCGAGCAGGTGCAAAGCGCTCTGGAGGACACCGGGCTCGCGCCGAATCGCCTGAAGCTGGAGATCACGGAAAGCGTGATCATGGAGAATCCCGAGATGGCGGTCGACCTGCTGAAGCGGCTCAAGGGGCTCGGGACGCATTTGTGCATCGATGACTTCGGCACCGGCTACTCCTCTTTGAGCTACCTGCTGCGTTTCCCCGCGGACACCCTGAAGATCGATCGTTCGTTCGTGAACGCGCTCGGCCACAGCAATCGGAACGAAGACATCGTGGGTGCCATCGTTTCCCTGGCGAAGAGTCTCGAAATGGATGTGGTCGCCGAAGGTGTAGAGACCATCGAGCAGCACGACATCCTGAAGGGACTTGGCTGCCGTTACGGACAAGGTTTCCTGTTTTCGCGCCCGCTCGACCAGGACACTGCGCGCGCGTTCGTGCTTCCGGCGGCGCCTTTGGCTTAGAAGCCGGGCCGCAACGTGAGCACGAACTCCTTCATGGGGAGATTCGGCAGGGTGGCGGTTCGAAACACCCAGTGGAACTGGGGCAATCTCGTGGAACTAGGGGGGGGCATCAGACCCGGACGCGCATGAGCCAGCGATCAAGGTCTACTGCAGTGGCCGGACGCTGCGCCCGGTGCTTCGACAGACAGGCCAGAATCATCTCGCTGAGCGAAGCGGGGATCTCGGGGCGAAGCGTCCGCGGATCGGCCGGGGTGTCGTTCAGATGCATCTGCAGGATCTCGGTGACGTCGCGTCCGCGGAATGGGCACTCGCCCGTGAACATCTCGTACATCACCACGCCGGCGGAGTAGATGTCGCTCCGTTCATCCAGATCCGCGCCCTTCGCCTGTTCGGGACTCATATAGAGAGGCGTGCCGACGACGGAGACCCCGCCGTGATCCTGGTTGGCGCGTGTGCGAGCGACCCCGAAGTCCATCAGCTTGGCGACGCCGTTTCCCATCACCATGACGTTTTGGGGCTTGAGGTCGCCATGAATGATGCCGGCCTTGTGAACGGCGGCGAGCCCGCGGCAGATCTGCTTGGCGATCTGCAGGGCCGGAGTCATCTCAAGACCGCCGCGCGCGTCGATCACTTCGCGCAGGGTCGTGCCGGGCACGTACTCCATGGTCAGGAAGCGAGCGCCGTCCGCCTCGCCGAAGTCGAAGGCGCGAACGACGTTCTGGTGCGTGATGGCCCGCGCGAGCTTGATCTCCTGGCGCAGCCGATCGACCTGGATCGCCTGTTCCTCACCGACCGATGTCAGGACTTTGAGCGCCACCTCCTCGTCAAGCTCGCGATCGCGCACGCGGTACACGACGCCCATCCCGCCCTTTCCAAGTTCGGACACGATCTCGTACCGATTGGCGAAGACCTGGCCGATGTGTCCAATCACCCCATCGCGACCGATGGCGGCAAGGCCTCCGCGGAAGGTGATATCACCCGGCCGACGCTGCATATTCGCGACTAGAGCCTCGAGCTGCGCCTTTTCCTTCAACTCGCCGACCATGCTCTCGAACGCGCGGGACAAGGCGCCGACCTCCCCTCCGACCGAAGGAAGCGAAACGTCCAGCTCGCCCCGGGCGATCTTGCGCGCGCCTTCCGCCAGCTTCTGGATCGGTGCGGCGAGACCCTGCGCCATCGCGAACGAAAGGGGAATCGACAACAGCAGCGCGATCACGCCGACGACGAGAAGGCTGCGCCGGATCTCCAGAAAGGGCGCCATCTCGGCATCCTTCGAACGCCCGACCACCAGTGCCGCAAGCACGCGGCCGCTGCCGGACCGGATCGGCAGGGCGGTGGCGATGAACGTTTCGCCATTCGCTGAAAACTCCGACGGTTCCGACTTTGTGCCTTTTTCGAACACGTCGGTCGCGGCGTCGCGCATGCCCTGTGGCATGGCGAGCGAGAATTTTTTCGTCGAAGCCATGAGTTCAAGTTGAGGCGGTGCTCCGTCGGGCGCAACGTTTGCGACGAAGGCGATCTCCCCGGCGGTGAGAAGGGCCAATTCCTTCGCCCGATCGCCGGAGACTTCGAAGGCGGCGGCGATGACTCCCGTCAACCGCTGCTCGAGCTCACGTCCCTGGCTCACGGGTGCTGCGGCGATGAGAGAGAGCGCGTGGCCCTGCGTCACTTCCAGAATGTAGGCAGAGGTCTCGGTCTTGGAGAGCCTCGGCGTATCAACCCAGCTGATGCCGGAAAAATCACGCCCGGTCTCGTCGCCCACCGGACGGTCGCTGCGCGCGAGCAGCAGGCCCGCCATATCGAAGAGAAAAACGGAGCGCGCGCCCAGCACTTTCGCGAATCCTTCGGCGGAGTCGTGAAACGTCTCCGGATGCTCACGCACCTCCGCAAGAAGCGCCTTGGTCCCCGGCTCTTCCGCGAGCGAACGCACCGCGTGCTCTCTTGCGCTCTGCTGCGTGGAACTGTAGCCCTCGAAGATCGCGGGCACCGCGTTCAGATCTTCGCGGATCTTCTGCTCGGCGACGCTCTGGGACTTCTTCGACAGGAACGCGAGTGGAGCGCCAATCGTGAAGATGAGCAACAGAACGGAGCCGAGAAAAAGGCGGGTGCGCAGGTCCAGCCCGCGCGACTCATCCTCGGCGATCGCGCGGAAGACCGGTGCCGACCCCGGCGAGTCGAAAGGCTGTCCCTCAGTACCGATCTGCGCCATTCTTAGCCTTTGGGTACGTCTTGCCAAACTTGTTGAGATGGGCCGCGCGCTGATATTTCATCGCGTCGAGGGAGGGGCTCCATTCGGTGGCGCGTCCGGCCTCGAAAGTAAGCGTGCTCACCTGCTCTCCGGCGACATCGCTCCAGACATGGACTTCGTGCCGCCCGGGAGGAAGCCCGCCGATCCTAAACGAACCATCGGCCCTCACCACGGTGAAGGCATTGCCATCCACCACCACCACGGACGCCGCCATCTCAGGATGGATGTTGCAGTAGACGCGCACGATGCCGGGCGTCTTCAATGCAATGTCCCGCGAAGCGCCCTTTCGATACAGACCCATGTCGAAGGTGTTGCCGGGGCTGAGGCTGAACGCGTTGTGATAGATCGAGTCCAGGTTAGGAAAGCGGACGCTTGAGCCGGCCGCCACCGCCAGAATGCGCGGCTCGAATCGCTTGTCCTTCGAGGACATCAGAGCGGGCGCCGGCGCAGCGTCAATCCGCAGCCCCGGCAACCACACCACGATGCCGGTGGCGTCCGCCTTCGCGTTCTCCGGCAACACCAGCCTCACCCGCCCGGTCAGCTCCGCGCCCCCCTCGACAACGACAACCGGCGCCTGGGCCGCGAGCGCCGGGCCTGCGAAGGCCAAAAGGAGAGCAGGGATCAAGGCGCGTCGCACGGAAGTCATGGTCGTTGAGTCCGCGAAGAATGCAGAGAGTCTCGGCGCTAAGACGGACCGCGTCACATCTCGTACAGCTGCGGATCTTGAAGGGCGGGACGCCGGGGCAGCAAGCGTTCCGTCGATTTCTTCGCGCCCTGACCGGAAAATGGATCGGCTTCGAGTAGATCGCCCATGTCCGCCTCGATCTTTTCCGGATCCTCTCCCGATTCCATGCGCTTGAGCGCCTCCTGCATTCCCCCGCCCATCGGCATTCCGGTCGCGTCAAAAAGCCGCCGCATGACGTTTGCGGCCTGACGGGGGTCGTTCTCGTCGATGCCCTCGGCGTCGGACGCAATCGACTCCATCGCCGACTCCAACTGCGACTCATCCATGTTGGCGAACGGATCGCTCATACCGTCGCCCGCACCGGCCCCGTCAGATCCGGCCGCGGGCTCCGGCCGGTTTCGGGACATCGCAAAGGTGGAGGGCTTCCGCGAAGTGACTTTCCCGCATCGCGGACACGCCGGCGCGCCGTCCGTATTGATCCGCTTCGACAGAAAATTGAAAACCGTGTGACAGGCGGCGCAGTAGAACTCGTAGATGGGCATTGGAGAGGCTCGATTCTCTCTTCATTGACCGGTTCTGGGTGAAGGTGCCCGAAATTCTGACCGGACTCAATAGATCGACAGGCCCAGGGCACGACGCCAGATGATCTGGTGCCGGGCCTCATCGACCACGATGAAACCTGCGGAGAGGAGATAGTCGCTCGTGCGGATCTGGCCGATGAGCCTGAGGTATGCGGCTTCGGCCGCCGCTTCGACAGACAGAAGACGCCTGACCACCGCGTCCCCCGCCGTGACTTCCCGAAGCGGATCGGCACCGTGGGGTGCTTTTGCCGCGATCCCGCGTTCTCGCAGTATTTCCACCTGCGTGTCGCGATGGCCCTCGTGCGCTCCTTTGAACTCAATCGCATAGTTACGGAGCCCGGCGGGAACCAGGTTGCGACTCAACGCATCCGCGTACCGACCGATCGCCTCATCCTCGATCGCAAGAGCCGCATTCAGGATCGCGATGTCAGTCTCTTCGCTCTTCGGCAAAGCTTCGGCGCGGCCATCCAGAAGATGAAGGACGGCGGTCGTGACACCCGCTTGGATCGCGGCCGTCCGGATGAATTCCCGGCGCGGCGTGAGAATCGGTTCACTGGGCGGCGGTTGGGAAGTCGCCCTCATGATTCCTCCGACTCGACCCAAAGATCGATGACCGTTCGGAGCTTCGAGACTTCGACCATGTCCACGGCGAGCCGGGAAACCACGCGCGCATCGGCGAAGATGGGAAGGCTTTCCGCGTAAGCGATCATGAGGTCATCCAGGGCCTTTCGCAAGCCGGGCAGTTCCGCGTCGACCGCACCGACTTGAGTGGCCGGATCAGCGCCTTGAGGAAGGTGAAAATGAGCGCGGACGTCTTCGCGGACAAGGCGCTGCTTTCGCAAAGTAGCGAGGAACCTATTCGCAAGTAGATCTACTCCCGATCGGGACCGCTGCACGGTCCCCAGGCGCATCCCACAAATCGCCGCCAAGCGGTCCATTTCATCGAGTGCCGCCTGGCGGGACGCATAGTCCGTCATTAAAAATGGATGCCGAAGCCGGTATTCACGATCTGCATCGAGGCCTTGCCCCCAGACAGTTTCACGAAGCGATAGTCGGCTTGAAGCGAGAAGGCTGGACTCAGGCGGTACTCAAACCCCGCGCCGGCGTGGCCCGCCACTTCGATATTGCCCTGCCCGGTCGGGCGCCCCAGGGCGGCGAGCTCGCTCGATTGGGCGACGAGGCCGGCGATCAGATCGGCGTCGAAAGGCGAGGTCCCAGTGAAGACCGCGCTGTCATTGGAAAGCGGCTGTTCCTTGGTGATGACCACGCCCACTCCCACGCCGACCACGAGATACGGCCTGAACCGCCCAAAGGAGTGAAGAGCGTACTTAAGGCCGAAAGGCTCGACCAAAAAAATGGAGCCAACGGAGCGCACGCTGCGGCGGTAGGGGAACGGGCCGACATCTCCCCGGCCGGTGGCCGCGAGATTCGCCACGAACGCGATCGGATTCGTGATGGTGATGGGATCGCTGGTGCTGCGCGCGAACCTCAAGTTGATCTCGTAGGAGAGCACACCGCCGCCGAGCCGCTTGAGGGGAAGGTTGACGAACCCCGCTCCCTGCGCGCCCGAACCGAGCGAGTAGGGATTTTTCGACCAGCCGCCCTGCATTCCCACCTCGGCTCCGATGCGCCCGATCAGGGGCAGCAGTTCGAGAGGTTCCGCAGCGCCGGGCTTCCCCGGCGCCGGTGGAGGCACGGTCGCTTCTTGCGCCATCGCGGAGGAGGACAGGAGCAGCGCGCCAAGCGCGAGCGTCAGCAAGACCGGCGAAAGGGAGCATGGGCGTGAGTTCGGCATGGGGTGTCCAAGATTCTACAGACCGAAGGTGGAGAATGGCTGGATGACCTCCGCCATCACCTCCGCCGCCGGCGCAATTCCAGACAACATCGTCGCCTGGATTCGAACATCGGGGGGCGACCACGCGCTTCAACTGATCACGATCGATTGCTACGCGCGCCCGCACCTCATGCTGATGGCGCGCGACGAAATCCACCTGATCTCAAACCGGGAGGTGCGGGTCGCGGTTGGAGAACAGAGCAGCACGTCGGCAAACCTCACGATGCGAACGTCGGCGACGCTTTCCATCTACGACGCCTCCCTTGCTTGCGTCATCAAGACACGGGCGGTCGGAGGCCCGACTCCTCTGACCGCGGGGACCGTCGCATACGCGCTCGTGGTGGAAGACGTCCGCTTGGACGTCCCCACCGCGGCGGAAGGGTCAGCGCGCCTGGTCAGCGGCCTGCGATTTGAAGGACGCGCGGAGCGCAGCGACATCCGCGCTGCGCTGGCCGCGCTCTCTTCGTAGCGGCTCCCAGCAGCTCGCTCCCTACGACTCCCGTGACACCACGAAGCTGACCGTGGTGGTAGCACTACCGCCGATATTCAGCGTGGCGACGTCTTTCGCATTCGGAACCTGATACTCACCCGCGGTTCCACTCACCTGCTTGTAGCTGTCGAGCAACATGCGAACACCCGTGGCTCCAACCGGATGGCCAAGACCGATCAGCCCACCGCTCGCATTGATCGGAATTCGCCCCCCCGGCGCAATGTCGCCGTTCTCAACGGCCTTCCAGCTCTCGCCCGGCTTCGTGATACCGAAGTGGTCGATCGCCATGTACTCGGTCGTAGTGAAGCAATCGTGAGTCTCGATGGCGCTCAGATCATCAACCGAGCCGATGCCCGCGCGTCGGAACGCATCGGTGATCGTGCCACGCACGTGGGGGAAGACATACTCCGCGTTGCGACTCGCTTCGATCTTCGCGGCGTACTCGATGTGCGCAGTGCGATGACCCCAGCCTCGGATGTAGGGAATATCTGAGAGCTTCTTGCCGTGCGCCTTGGCGTACGCCGCGGCGCGTTCAGCAGAGGCGAGAAACACGATCGCGGCACCGTCGGTGACCTGACCGCAATCCTGCTTGCGGATCCGGCCGTCGATCACCGGGTTCGCGGTGTCATCGGACGTGAAGCTCGCATCGGTGAAGTTCCACTTGCGCGTCTGCGCGTTCGGATTCTTCCGGGCGTTGGCGAAGTTGATCTGCGCGATGCGCGCGAGATGTTCGTGCTTCAGGCCGTAGCGCTTGTCGTACTCCTCGCCGAGCAGGCTGAACATATGCGGCCACGGATACTTCACGTCCTGGCATTCATGGCCGTTCCACATGGCGGTGCCGCCGATATTGGCCGCGGCCTGATCGCCCGGAACGTTCCGCATCATTTCTATTCCAATGACCGCAGCGAGCCCATAGCGTCCTGATTCGAGGTCCGCGGACGCGGCAAGCGCGGCGAGGCTGCCGGAAGCGCAGGCACCCTCGTGACGACTCGCGGGAATGCCGGCGAGCGATGGGTCGCTCGCGGCAAAGAAGCCTCCGAGATGTCCTTGGCCGCAGAACACTTCAGCCGCGAAGTTGCCGACGTGTGTGACTTCGACATCCTTGGGCTCGAGGCCGGTCGCGGCGAAGCCCTTGTGCACCGTGTCCTTGAACACGTCGAAGAGTTCCTGCCCGTTGCGCGCCCAGTTCTGGGAGAAGTCCGTCTGATAGCCGCCGAGGACGTAGACCTTCGATGCCATGTGCGCGCTCCTTTTGTAGCACGCGGAATTTAGCAGTTAGCGGCAGACCGTGGGTTGTGCCGGCCAGGACGGACGCGCATACTCCGGCCCATCTGGTTTCGCAAGCCGTGGGCTAATTCGATGGCTTCCTTGAACCGCCCTGCGGGCTGCCTCATGCTGCTCGCGCTTCTTTCTCGGTCTGCGACGGCGCAGCCGGACCGTCCGCCCCTCCCCCCGGCCGACACGGTCTACGTCGGCACCCTGATCACGATGGAGAGAGACGCGCCTGTCGCAGAGGCGATCGCAGTTCGGGGCGAGGTCATCGTAGCGGTCGGTTCGACACGCGACATGATGAGGTGGCGCGGCAGGAACACCCGGATCGTTCAGCTGGGTCGAAGCGCGCTGCTCCCCGGCTTCATCGACGCTCACGGCCATCTCACCGCTACGGCCGCGGTGGCTCGGTACGCAAACCTGGCTTCTCCTCCATCGGGAGCCGTGCGTTCCATGAAAGATCTGCAGGAAGCGATCCGCCGCCAGATGGCCCGCGTGCCGTCGCCCGATCAATGGGTGGTGGGCTTTGGCTATGACGATTCTCTGATCGCCGAGAAGCGCCATCCGACGCGGGCCGACCTCGACGCCATCTCCACCTCGCGACCGATTTTTTTGGTTCATGTGTCCGCTCATATCAGCGTAGCGAATTCGCGCTTGCTCGCACTTGCCGGGATCGACGCCTCCACCCCCGATCCTGTCGGGGGTGTGATCCGCCGCGAAACCGGATCTCTCGAACCCAACGGAGTTCTGGAGGAGGCCGCGCACATGGGTTTGTACGCGCGCATGCCGCAGCCGGCGGCAAAAGAAGAGTTGTCTCTGCTCACAACCGCCCTCGACACCTACGCGCGGAGCGGCATCACCACCGTTCAGGATGGAGCAGCGTCGGCGGAGAACCTCGCTCTGCTGACTCAGGCCGCGAAACTGAAATTCCTCAAGCTCGACGTGGTGGCCTATCGGCTGTGGCTGGCCGCGAAGGCGCCCTTCCCCGCTGAACTCGCTTTCGGAAACTACGTGAACCGGCTGAAGATCGGCGGAGTCAAAATTATTCTGGACGGCTCGCCCCAGGCCAAGACCGCGTGGCTCTCAGAGCCGTATCTCGTGCCGCCCCCCGGTCAGCCGGCAACGTATCGGGGCTACCCAACGATGACTCAAGAGGTCGTGGCCCGCGCCGCGCACGAGGCCCTGAGCCGCCATGTGCCGCTCCTCGCCCATGCCAATGGAGATGCTGCCGAACAGTCGCTCCTCGACGCGGTCGCTGCTGCTCGACGCGACACCTTGGATACGACCACACCCGTCGTCATGATTCACGCCCAGACCGTTCGCGACGATCAACTCGATC
>JBDSLN010000482.1:0-4148 GCA_039916365.1 Vicinamibacteria bacterium | reverse complement strand
ATGGCCAGGGTCTTGTCTTCGGATCGCTGATGCTGGGTTTCTTCGGACGCGACCTTGCGGCCTACTGGGGCGGTGGCCGGTTTCTCGCAACCTGCCTGGGAGTGGGAGTCGCCGCCGGACTGCTCACGTGTCTCGTCGGCCTCGCGTGGGGCGACGTCTACCACACTCAATATTTGTCGATCTGGCCCCTCGCCGACGCGCTCGCCGTCGCGTGGGCCCTGCTTTTTCCGAACCGAACCATCCTGTTCATGTTCGTTCTCCCTGCGGCCGGCCGCAACCTTCTCTACGCAACTGTCGGACTCACGCTGATCTTCGCGATCATGTATGGCTTCTCGAACTTCGTTCCGCATTTCCTTGCGATGGGAACAATGTACGCGTACATCGTGGGCGGCAGCATGCTGGGCACGCGGCTTCGCCTGAACAAGCTCGTTTCGCCCAAGCGATCCAATCCGGGATTGAAGGTGATGGAAGGCGGCTGGAACAAGAATTCCGACCGCGGTTCCAACGGCTCCGGCCGGGTCCACTAAAGAACGCGGCCGCAAGGATCAGACGCTCTTCGGAGGCCGCTCGCCGAAGATTGCCGTGCCCACGCGAATGAGGCTGGCACCCTCTTCAATTGCTACTTCGAAGTCGTGGCTCATTCCCATCGACAATTCGCCCTTCGCAAGAAGCCCCCTCCGGAGCGCGTTGTCCCTCAACTCCCGGAGTTGAGCAAAGTAAGGACGGACTTGGTTCGCGTCCTCGAGAAACGGGGGAACGGCCATCAGGCCGTCAACGCGCAGGCCGGCCACCGCCTTCAAGGAATCAAGAGCAGACATCAATTCGGCGGATGGGATGCCCGACTTCGTCGCCTCGTCAGCCAGATCCACCTGAATCAGGACCGGCATGACGGTTCCCATCTCCAAGGCAGTGCGTCCGATGCGCGCGCCCAGATGAGGGGAGTCCACCGACTGAATCCGCGACACAGACGCGACGGCCTTGCGCACCTTGTTCGACTGGAGCGCGCCGATGAGTTCAAGACGCAGCGGATCCACGGCTCCGATCAGACCATCCAGAAGCTGACGTTTCTCCTCGGCTTCCTGAACACGGTTCTCACCGAAGGAGCGCTGCCCCGCGGCGTAGGCCTCTTCGATCGCTGAAACTGGATGAAACTTGCTGACCGCGATCAGTGTGACTTCGGAGGGGTCACGCCCCGCCCGCTTCGCCGCATCCGTGATGCGAGAGCGGATTGAGGCGAGACGTTCGGCGAGGCTCAATGCGACGACGGCTTACTTCTTCGGCTTGAGGGCTGTGAGCAGTCCGGCGGCGGTCGCCTTGTTCTGCTCATTCTTCGGATTCATGGTGAGGTACTTCTCGAGGCGGGTGATGCATTCGTCGGTCTTCCCCGCGTTGAGAGCAGCCGTCGCCAGGTAGTACTGGGTTTCCGCATTGGTCGGATCGCCGGCTTCGGCCTTCAAGAACGCGGCCGTCGCGTCATCGTTCTTGCCGCTGTTCAGAAGTGCTACACCAAGATTGAACAGCTGACGCGGATCCGTGGAGCCGCCGCTGGTCATCACTTCAAGGGCCTTCTCTTTCTGGCCCTGCGCTGAGTAGACGCTGGAGAGAAGCACGCGCGCATCACCATAGTCAGATCTCACCTCGAGCGCCTTCTTCAAGGTCGCTTCAGACGCGGCGTAGTCCTTCTTCTGGAACTGAGCAAAGCCTTTGTTGTAGTAGGCCTCGGAGAGCGAGGGGTTCTTCACAATGATTGCGTCGAAAGCAACGATTGCTCCATCGAAGTCGTTGGCCTGTATCTTCGCCACGGCTTCTGCGAAGGTCTTCTGGATGTCGTCAACTGCGGCCGCGGCGGCCTCCGGCTTGCCGCTGGCCAGCTTCACTTCGGGAAGGACGGTGGCGTCACCAAGAGAGATGCGCATGGGCGACGAGAACGTCTGGTAGCCCTCTTTCCTGTACGTGAACTTCCACAGCCCCGGGCGGAGGCCGATCTGCATGAACTCGCCTTTCTTGTTGACCTTGGCCTCGAAGCTCAGATTCATCCCGCCGTCGAACTCCATCTTGACCATGGCGCCTTCGAGCGGAGCGCCCTTGTCATCCTGAACTTTGCCTCGAACCCCGCCGGTCTGGGCGAAGGTCAGGGACGACGAAATCAGCAGAGCCGCAAGGGCCAGAATGAGGCGTTTCATGGAATTCTCCTGTTCAGTGCTTTGGACGAGTGTCTCACGACTTTGGGCGGACCCGATAGAGGATGGGGTCAGGCAAACCCGCCTTTTCAAAGGCGTTAAGTCGCAAGCGGCAGCTCTCGCATTCCCCGCACGCTTCCTCGTTCGCCTCGTAGCACGACCAGGTCAGTTCAAAGGGAACGCCGAGTACCTGCCCGCGCTTGATGATCTCGGCCTTACTCAGGGCGATGACCGGCGTCTCGATGGTGATGTGAGTGTCAGGCTTCGTGCCAAGGCGGATCGCCTCGGCGAAGGCGTGGAAAAAACTGGGGCGACAGTCGGGATAGCCGGACGAGTCGGCCTCCACGGCTCCCACAAAGATGGAGTTCGCGCCGATCACTTCCGCCCAGCTTGTCGCCGCGGCCAGGAGATGGGCGTTGCGGAAGGGCACGTAGGAGCTGGGGACAACGCCATCTTCAGGTTCACCGTGACGCACTTCGATCGTCGCGTCGGTCAGGCTGCTTCCGCCAATCTGTCGGAGCGACGTGAAGTCGACCACGAGACGACGAGAAGCGGCGACGCCGAGCTGATCGGCCAGGCGGTAGAAGCTCGCCAGTTCGCGCGACTCGGTCCGCTGGCCGTAGTTCGCGTGCATGACCGCGATGTCGCAGGTTTCGCGCGCGATGGCGGCAGAGACAGCCGAGTCCATTCCGCCGGACAGGCACACCACTGCAAACGGTCTGCTCTGGGGCGATGCGGTGTCTGACATGACGTTCTCCTCTGGCTAGGCCTAGGCGTGCGCCGCGAGAACATCCGGCGCAGCGGTTCCGTGGGCGATGGTGTCGTTCTCAAAACGCGCGCGGGTCGCGTTGAAGTAGGGCAGCGCCAGCGCGGACAGAACCGTGGCCATGCCGAAGGCTATGCCAAAGCCGTAACGATGCACCAGAATCCCCGACATGATCGAGCCCGTGCCGATCCCGACGTCGAAGGCCGCGAGGATGCCGCCGAACGCGCCGCCGCGTCCACGTTCATTGACCCGCCCCATGATGTACGCCGTGAACGCGGGGTGGCAGTTTCCATAGGCGAGTCCGAACGTGACCGCGGAAAGCACCATCATCGCCTTGGTGTGGGACAAGCTCAGCACAGCCAGGGCGAAGGGAATGATCGTGACGAAGATCTTGAACATGCGCGCGTGACCGAGTCGGTCAAGGAAGGGCGAAAGGATCGGCCGCGACAGGAAGGTCGAAAAAGCCATCGTGGTCAGGAACACTTCCCGAGGTGCGATGCCCCGCGCGTCAGCGGCAAGCGCTGCGAAAGACGTGACGCAACCGTAGGCAAAGGAATAGAGGAAGAGGGAGAACGAAACTCGCAGGACATCGAAGTTGAGCGAGTCCCGCAGCTCTTGACGCGTCGGCCAACCAGGGGTTCCCACGTGACTCTCACGAACTGACACCGCGATCGCGCCCATCACCAAGTTCATACCCGCGACCGAAAGACAAAGCGCAAACCAGCCGTGCTTGTAAATGGCGAAGCCGACCGTGGGAGCGATGGTCACGGCCAGCAGCGACGCCATGCCCCAGTACCCGAGGCCCTCCGCGCGACGCGACGCCGGAATCACGCTGGTGATATGAGCGGACGACGCAAGGAGAAGGCCCGACCAGAAAACGCCATGCAGGGTCACCAGAATCAGCCGCGGTGTGCTCGGCACGACCCCGTAAAGCAGCACACAGGTCACGATCCCCAACGCACAGACCATCATCTGGCGCCGGCGGCCGATGTGGTCGGACAAGGCACCGGTGAAGAGCGCGGAGAGACCCGAGGAGTAGGTCAGCAGACCCATGAAAAGTCCGGCCCGGGCCTCCGTTCCGCCTTCTGTCAAAACCTGAAAAGGCACCACCGGAAGCAGCATGAACAGGGAAACGAACACGCTAAAGGAGAGAACCCACATCGTGATGAAGGGCCCGGTGAAGAGCGGCTCTTTGGACGTGA
>JBDSLN010000481.1:0-6997 GCA_039916365.1 Vicinamibacteria bacterium | reverse complement strand
AGTCTATTGGCTGGCTCTGGAAAGCCAGTCATACGCAGTGCAGTTAGTGCGGGAAGGCCTTCAGACGCTCTGTGGCCTGTTGGCCTGACGGTCCCGCGGGGTCCTTCTTGAGAACACCCTCATACGCGGCCCGCGCGTCCTGAAAACGGCCGAGCTTCATATAGACATCTCCGAGCGAGAGCTGAATCATCGTGTTGCCCTGCGCTTCCTTCATACCGGTCTCCAGTTGAGCTATTGCACTCTCCGGCTGATTCAGTATGACCAGAACATCGGCCATCCCGACGTAGGACGCCGCGAGCCCCTTGTTCTTGTTCTGAGCAGCCTGGTACCAGTTGAACGCTTCGGAGTATTCCTTCTCCTCAAAGTAGGCCTGGCCGAGATTCCAAGCCGTCACTTCGGGGGTGGGACACTGGGGGTCCGCGAACGCCTTCGCCAGTTCTGCCTTGCCGTCGACCCGCTTGCCGAGGCGCAGGTACGCGATTCCGAGATCGTTGCGGAGGTCGACGTAGTCGGGATTCAAAACCAGTGCGCGCTGGGCGGCGTCGACCGCCCTTTTGAGATTCTCGGTCTTGCAGGCGTTGTCGCCGAGCTTGCAGCGATCGGCCATCTGCGAATAAGCGAGGCCAAGGCCCTTCAAATAGAAGGAATTCTTGGGATCCTTCTTCAGCGCTGCCTGAAATTCGCCCAGGGCGCGATCGGGGAAACCGTCCCGAAGCAGGCGGGCGCCGGCCCCGAACCTGATCTCCGCCTCGGCGTCCTGGGCTAGAACTCCAGAAGCAAGGCTAAGTACGAGCGCCAAACCGATACATTGTTTCAACATCAACAGGCTCCTTTCACCAACGAGACGGCCACCGCGGGAGGCGCCAATACGGCCTCTTTCGGAAGAATTAGGAGGCGCTCTTCAGCGGGGGTCCGTCGCGGCGCGCCGTGACGGCGGCCACGCGAGCCTTAGCACTTGTGAGGTCTCCTGAAGCCACCGCGCGGGTGATGGCGTCGACACATTGTGGATCGAACTTCTTGCCCGAGAGAAACTGCAGACGGGCGATGGCGGCATCGAACGTCATGGCCTTCGAGTAGGGACGGTCGGTGGTCATGGCGTCAAAGGCGTCGGCCACGCTCACCATGCGGCCGAGCAACGGGATCTCGTCGCCCTTGAGCCCATCGGGATAACCGCTTCCGTCGACGTTCTCATGGTGCATGAGGCCCGGGCCGGCAAGTGCCTTGAGCTTGGGCACAGCATCGAGGATCTGAGCGCCCTTGGTCGGATGCTGCTTCATGATCTCGTATTCGTCGTCGGTCAGAGCGGCCGGCTTGCGCAGGATGCGGTCTTCGATGCCAATCTTTCCGACATCGTGGATGAGGCCGGAGAGATGGACGTTCTCCACATCGACCTCCGACATCCCGAGTTCCTTCGCGACGACGGTGGAGTAGTAGGCGACGCGCTCGGAATGCCCTCGCGTGTAAGGATCCTTCGCGTCGATGGCGTTTGCGAGCATTCGGATCGTGCCGATGAAGAGTTCGCGATTGGTGTTCGCGGCCTCGCGGATTTCATCGACGGCTCTCTCGATGCGCTCACCCATGACGTTGAACGAGTCGCCCAGCACGCCTACTTCATTGTTCGCGGTGACATTGACGCGGGTCTTGAAGTCCCCCCGCGCGAGCTGAAGCGCCGCGTCGCGCAGTTTTCGGATCGGACGCGTGATCTCCCCCGACAGCCACAGCCCAAGTCCGAGCGCCAGGGCGCTGACCAGGCTCACCACGACGATCGAGTTGCGACGCATGGCATTGGCCCCAGCGTACGCCTTCGCCTCGTCAATCTGCGCGACCACACCCCATCCCGAGTCATCCGCCACCTGAACGAAGGTGCCAAGCATGCTTCGGGAGGCGCCCGCCTCATTAACGACCGTGAAAGGCATCGAGGCGGCGGCACGCCCCCCGGCCTTCACGAACTCTCTCACGATATCCAAGTTGTTCATGTCGGTGCCGATCTTCGTGAACGCGGGATTCGAATGGGCCACCAAGGTCCCCCCCGCAGTGACGATATAGACGTCAAGAAGACCACCCTCGCCGGACTGGCGGGTCAGGCGCACGACCGGCCCGAGCGTGCTGATCGCGATGACCACCGCTTGAGGCTTGCCATTCACGTCGATGACGGGATCGGCGGAAATGATGATGGGCTCGGAAATAGTCGTGGACCAAAGGGGAGCACTCGTCGTCGCCTGACCCTTGAGTCCGGTTACGAAGGCCGCCTGAATTCCTTCCGTAATCACTGGCTCTGGCAGGGCGAGACCCGACCGGGCACCGAAGCCGTTCCGGTCAACCACATTCACGGAAACGAGCGAATTGGACTCCCCCGGATAGGCCTCGAGCGTGCGACGCGCGCCGAGACTGTCGATGCGCTTTCGGTAGTCGGCCGGCGCGTCAATGCCGAGGCTCGTGGCGAGGGCCTGAACGACGGCGCGGCGCGACGCACGGAACTCGGCGATCCATTCGGACAGGTAACGAACCTTCGCGATCTGAAGGGAGCGTTGATCCAGCTCAAGGTCGGCGCGCGCCTGGTTGACGAGATACCGCGAGGTCAGGACGAGCGGCAGGAACGCGGTGAGAAACAACAGGCCCAGCATGGCCGAAAGAATGGAGCTGCGAGACTTTCCTCCGCCCTCAAGCCTCCTGAGCGCCTCGATCGGCTCCGTGTTGGGCATCGCGTGGGAGTGGCCTTAGGTCCCCAGACTGCCGACGTTCACGGTGCTCGTGGAGGGAGCGGTGGTGGAACGGCCGCCCAGCACTTCATGAGCCACGATCTTGATCGCTTTGCCCTTGAGCGTGAACTCACCCATCGGACGCAGATCAAACTGACCCTGGACGGCTTCAAAGGTGTTGGGACCGATCACGATCAGGCCGGGCTTCGCCACTGAGCTTTCCAGACGGGACGCCGTGTTCACGGTATCGCCAAGGACGGTGTATTCGCGCTTGTTGATCGAACCGATTTCACCGGCGACGGCTTTGCCGGAATTGATTCCGATGCGGATCTGCAGCGGCGGACCGTTCTTGCGGTCGGCATTGAACTCAGCGAGGCGGTCACGCATTTCGATCGCCGTCTTCACGGCGCGCGCGGCATGGTCAGGCATGTCGAGCGGGGCGCCGAACACGGCCATGATGGCGTCGCCGATGTATTTGTCGAGCGTGCCTTCAAACATGAAGATCGCGTCGGTCATGCGGGACAGGTAGTCGTTGAGAATCAACGCGATGGCCGAGGGCGTCATCCTCTCAGACATGCTGGTGAAGCCCACGATGTCGGCGAAGAGCACGGAGACATCGCGCACTTCGGGCTCGCCCAGCTCAAAGCCCTGAGAGTCGGAGGTGGCGATGATGCGGCTCGCGACCTGAGGTGAGAGGAAGCGGCCGAGGCGCTCACGCTTTTTCTCTTCCGCCGCGATCTTCTCGTTCAGTCGCGCCCTCTCGATGGCCACCGCCGCGAAGTTCGCGAGAGCAGAAAGGAGGTCGAGGTCGTTTTCGGTAAAGGCGTGAGTCAGCGCCGACGTGTCGAGATGGATGATGCCGATGACTTCTTCGCGGTTCCACAGTGGCGCCACCATCGCGCTGCGGATCTGGTTGATCCGGATCGAGTCGCCGGAGTTGAAGCGAGCGTCGGCCAGAGCGTCAGAGGTGAGGATCGCGACCCGGTCGGACAGAACACGCTGAGCAATCGTCTTGGAGATCGTGATCTTGCCGCGATCGTCCGACTTGCGGCGGTACTTGGTGACCTTTGCGGTCAGGGTGGTCGCGTCTTTGTCGTCGCCCGCGAGCATCAAGAAGCCGCGTTCGGCCGGGATGGACTCGAAAACGATGTCCATGACCTGCTGAAGAACTTCTTCGACGGGGCGAGAAGCGACGAGCGTTTCAGCAACGCGAGTCAAAACCTTGAGGATTTGATTCGCACGCTCGATCTCGGACGCGGCAGAGGGATCCTGGCCTGGCTTCTTGGCCTTGGAATCAACCGCCAGGAGCTTTGAGAGGTCACCAACGCTGCGGACGATGGTGCCCGAGGCTTCGACGGGTTCGTCGTCGAAGGCAACTTTGGCTTCGGCGGTGCGACCAAAGTGTATTTCGAGGCTCCCAAGGTTCACCTTGTCGCCGTCGCGCAGAGGCGACTGGGTGACAATGGACCCATTGACCTTGGTGCCGTTTTTGGAACCGAGATCCATGATCCGTACACCGCCGGGATCGGCGATTAACTTCGCGTGCTGTCTCGAAATTCCGAAGTCCTTGAGGACGACCTGACAGTCGGGCGCCCGTCCGAGAATCAGTTCGCCGGAGGAAAACTCCTGTGTTTTCGGACCAGTCTCATCTGTGTACTTGATGAAGTAAGCGGGCAAGCTTTCTCAGGCTCCTCTAGTGGGGGGAAAATCCGACTTAGTGTACTTCCCTTTTTAGTCTGCGCAACATCAACGCCGACACCGCATCCTGCGGGGCCACGCCCATGATCAGCACTCCTCGAACCTCGCGCGCGATCGGCGTGTCGACACCGTATTTCTCGCCCAAAAGACACGCCGCCGACGTAGTCCGAAAGCCCTCGACCGTCCCCAGGCTTTGAAGGACTTCCACCGCCTCTTTCTCCTCCGCCACCAGCCGTCCGAACTGGTAGTTGCGGGATTGGTTCGAGCTGCAAGTGAGGACGAGATCGCCCAGGCCCGCGAGGCCAGACACCGTCTCCGCACGGCCGCCCGACGCGACCACCAGGCGCGACACTTCAGCAAGACCACGGGTGATGAGAGCGGCACGGGTATTCTCGCCGCACTTAAGCCCCGCAACCATACCCGCGGCGATGGCGATGACGTTCTTGAGCGCGCCCGCCAATTCCGCTCCATAGACGTCATCGCTCTCATAGATTCGGAGGCGGGGGCCGGAGAATACGCCCTGCACTTCCTGAGCGAAGGCAGGGTCGGTTGACGCGGCGACGAGGGCGGTCGGCTGACCAGCAAGAAGCTCACGTGCGAAGGACGGACCGGTCAGGGCGGCGAAGGCTGAGCCGGAGGCAACCTCTGCAGCGATCTGGGAGTGCACCTGCAGGGTGCGCGGGTCGAGGCCTTTCGCCACCGAAACCAGCGGCAGCGCTTCCTTGATGGCGGTTACCTTCAAGAGGGTGTCTCGGAAAGCATGCGAGGGCGTGGCCAGAAGCGCTAGATGGGCGTCTTCCAACGCCGTTTTCAGGTCGGAGGTGACGCTGAGGCCCGGCTCGAAATCCACTCCGGGCAATGCATCGTCATTGGCCCCGAGACGAATCCGCTCGGCCTTTTTGGCACTGCGCGTCCAGATGACAACGTCATGCCCAAGCTGCTTGAGGTGGACGGCGAGGGCCGTACCGAAAGCGCCCGCTCCCACGACCGCGATCTTCAACGCTTGGCTCCGAGCTTCGGCTCCGCTCCCTGCATCAATCGTCCGATGTTGGCGTGATGCTTGGCAATCACCATGAGCGCCGCAATCAGCGCCGTCATCGCGACCGCTTGGCTCTGCCCAAAGAAGTAAACACTGATCGGCAGACTCACGCTCGCGACGATGGAGGCGAGGGAAACGAATCGGGAGATGGCGATGGTCAACAGGAAGACGACGAAGCTAATTCCGAGCGCCGTCGGCGCAAGAGGAATAAACAGCCCAGCGCCGGTCGCGACGCCCTTCCCTCCCCGAAAGCCCAGCCAGACAGGATAGAGATGACCGATCATCGCGCACAGGCCCGCGACGCAGACTTCCATTTCAGAGGCACCAAGGGCGCGCGCGGCGACGACTGCGGCGGCTCCCTTCGACCCATCCAGGATGAGGGCCAGGATGCCCGGTCCCTTCCCCGCCGAGCGCATGACGTTCGTAGCGCCGACATTGCCGCTGCCTACCGTGCGCACGTCCTTCACGCCGAACAGTCTCGCGACAATGAAACTGAACGGGATCGAACCGAGGGCATAACCCATCAGCGCGAGGAGCGGCAGACTCATCCTTCGAATCCCACCAGCGCACGACGCAGAATCTCGATCGCGGTGTTGGAGGCCTGGTGAATCGTGCGTTCTCGATCCGCGGACGGAAACACGCGACGGATGGTTCTCGATCCAAGCGATCCTTCCAGCGCAAAACAGACCGTGCCGATGGGCTTCTCGGCCGTACCGCCGGTTGGACCTGCGATCCCGGTGGTGGCGATCGCGACATCCGCGCCCGAGGCCTTGATCGCGCCCTTCGCCATTTCGCGCGCGGTTTCTTCCGACACGGCGCCGTGCGCCTTCAACGTCGCGGCGCTCACCCCGAGTTCATCCATCTTCGCCTGATCGGAGTAGGTGACCCACGCGCGTTCAAGGAAGGCTGACGCTCCCTCGATGCTCACGAGCCGCGCCGAAACTAATCCACCGGTGCAAGACTCGGCCAGAGCAAGCTTGAGGCCCCGCGTCGTCAGAAGTCGCGAGACGACCGTCTCGATGTTCTCCCCCGCTTCCGTGAAGATCCGCTGACCGAGAACCTCACGCAGCTTGGATGCCAGGGTTTCGACGCACGCCGCAGCCTCGGCCTCGTTGGCACCCGTCCCGACGATCTGAAGCTCAACCTCGGAGGCCCCCCCCAGGATGGTCGTGACGGGATTGGTGAAGGATTTGTAGATGGGCGCCACGAGTTGCTCGACATCGCTTTCACCCATGCCCGCGATGCGAATCACCCGCATCACGATGCGCTCGCCGGACGACCGGGCTTCAACGATGGGCAACACTTCTCTCTCGAACAAAGGCAGCATCTCCCGCGGTGGACCGGGCAGGAGAACCAGAATCTTTCCATTGCGCTCGATCATCTGGCCGGGCGCCGTGCCCTTCGCGTTCATCAGCAAACGGCCGCCCTCGATGCGGTCGGCTTGCTTCTCGTTGACCGCCGCCATGACGCGACCGAAACTCTTGAAGCGTTCCTTCAGCCATTCGATGTAGGACTCTTCGCGGATCAAGGTCGCGCCGAGTGCGGTAGCCGCGCATTCGCG
>JBDSLN010000480.1:0-4125 GCA_039916365.1 Vicinamibacteria bacterium | reverse complement strand
CGCCCCCAGCCCCAGCGCTCCACGAAATGCCCGTTCTGCGGAGAGACGTTGTAGCTACCTGTACCGATCACCGAGGATGGCGATCGCTGCGATGCAGGCGGTTTCTGCACGCAACGTGTGCGGGGCTAGACGTTCCGGGATGAAGCCTGCGTCTCGCAGGGCGGTGAGGTCGGATGCTGCGAATCCGCCGGCCGGTCCGACCGCCACCGTGACGATCCGAACCGCACCAGCCACGAGACTGCCGTCCGCGCGGCCACCCGTCGCGCCACCCGCCGGGCCTTCCGTATCCGCCGTCATCAGCGACGGCTCGGTGGCCACGACGCGGCGTTCCGTGGGGCCGATTGACCCAAGCGCATCCATCGCGGACTTCAGTGGGGTTACGTGGTCGAGCTGAGGAACCATCGCGCGTCCCGATTGCTCCGCGGCGCTGATCGCCACACGATGCCAGCGCTCCATCCGGTTATCGCTCGGATCACGCCGGGCGACGGTATCGGTGCGCTCGAAGACGACGGGAGAGATGCGCGCGACTCCGAGTTCGGTGGCTTTCTGGATGACGAGCTCAGTCAGGTCGCCTTTGAGCGGACTCATGATGAGGTGGAGTTCAATAGCTCTCTCGGGCAACGGTGTCACCGCCGCTCCGACTTCGATGAGGACGCGTCGCTTCTCTACTGCCGAGATGATCGCGTCGAACTCACGTCCCGCATCGAAGACTCTGAGCGCATCGCCTTTGACCAGACGCAGTACCCGTGTGACGTGGGCGTGGGCCGCTTCCGGCAACTCCATCGCGCCTCGGCCCGCGACCGACGGAAGGTGAAAGCGGTGAAGGCTCATGGCCGCTCGCAAAGCATGCTGGCCCATTCGCCCAGATAGGTGGCCGAGATTTTCCAGTCCGCAGGCCAAGCGGCTTTGACCACGGTCTCTTCTTCACGCAGCAGACCGGCCAGGATGAACCGACATCCTGGCGCGCCCATGGCGGTGATTTCGTGAACGCGCGAGATCAGGAACGGCGCCATCAGGTTCGCGAAGACGAGGTGGAACTGTCCGGGCGTGAGGCCGCGGCATCCGTCCATGAGAAGGACGTCGATCTTCACGCCGTTCATCGCTGCGTGTTCTTTCGCCGATGCGGTCGCCAGGGGATCGTAGTCAGAGGCGATGACCTTTGCCGAGGCGATCTTGATGGCGGCGATGCCGAGGATGCCGGTGCCGCAGCCGAGATCCAGCACCGGCGCTCCGGAAGGCAACGACGGGGCAATCAACCCAAGGGTCTGAAGGCAGAGCTTCGTCGATTCGTGCGTACCGGTGCCGAACGCGCGCCCCGGATCCATGCGGATGGTCAGATCCCTCGAGTGACCGCCCGTCTCTTCGACCCATTCCGGCACGATGCGAAACGGGGGAGCGTCAAATGCCACGAAGGTTTCCTTGAAGCGCTGAACCCAATCGGGATTCGCGATGTCCACGCGCTTTGCGGTCGTTCCAAACTGCATCGCAAGATCGCGCATCGCCTGCTCATGCGCGGCCGGATCATCGAAGAAACAGACCAGGCGCACGGTGTAGGGCGCGCTCCGTTCAATGGTGATGCCGTTGCAGCCGGTCGACCACGCAAGGCCGGAGACTTCGTCTTCGATCGCCTCGGGAACGTCGAGTGCCCAGGCGATGATGGAAGGCTCTTGTGGAACAGCTAAGGCCTTAGACATTCCAATCGCGCCCCACCTAGTCCAATAAATCCTTGACCTTCTCGAAGAATGATTTGCCCTTGGAGTTCAGGTCGACATTCATGGTCTCGCCAAGTTTCTTGAGGAGCTTCTTCTCTTCGCCGCCGATCTTCTTGGGGATGACCACCTTGATCTGCACGTAAAGATCACCGCGACCTCGCCCACCAAGCTCTGGAGCGCCGTGTCCGCGCATGCGAAGCACCGAACCGGGCTGGGCGCCTTCGGGGATCGTCACCTTCGCGCGCGTGCCGTCGGGCATGGGGATCTCGACGTGATCGCCCAGGATCGCCTGCACAAAGCTGATGGGAATCTCGCACACCAGCGCCGTGCCGTCGCGCTTAAAGAAGTTGTCTTTGTGATCGCGCACGCGGAGGACGACGTAAAGATCGCCGTGGGGCGCTGAGCCAGCACCCGGTTCGCCTTCGCCCGAGACGCGAAGCTGCGAACCCGTGTCGACGCCGGCAGGAACCTTGATCTGGATCTCGCGTTCCTTGGGAACCATCCCCTCGCCGCGGCAGTCTTTGCAGGGCGACGCGATGATCTTGCCGGAACCGCGACAGCGTCCGCAGGTCCGCGCCACCGTGAAGAATCCCTGCTGGAAGGCGATCTGCCCGGTGCCGTTACAGGTGCCGCAGGTCGTCGGCTTGGAACCCGCCGCCGCACCCGAGCCGGTGCAGGTTGCGCACTTTTCATGACGCGGCACCCGGATGGTCTTGGTCGCGCCGAAGAGCCCTTCCTCGAAGTCGATCTCGATGGTGTAGCGCAGGTCGGCACCGCGCCGCGCGCCGCCACCGCCACCGCGCGCGCGATTGCCGAGGCCAAAGAAGTCGCCCAGGATGTCGGAGAAGTCTGTGAACTGCGACGCATCGAAGCCGCCGCCTCCCGCGCCGGAGACGCCCGCGTGCCCGTAGGCGTCATAGCGCTTGCGCTTGTCGCCGTCGGACAGCACGCCGTATGCCTCGGCCGCTTCCTTGAACTTCTCCTCGGCCGACTTGTCGCCCGGATTTCGGTCCGGGTGGAACTTCATGGCGATGCGGCGGTAAGAGGATTTGATCTCCGCGTCGGAGCTGTCCCTTGAGACCTCAAGAATTTCGTAGTAGTCGCGAGCCATGAATCAGGGAATCAGTGAAATCAGAATGAAAAACAAGCGGGATGACGGCAGCGCGGGCGCGATGATGCCTGAGGGCTAAAACTCAGGCCCGAAGCATCGCGGACGACAGGATCTGCGCGACCTCTTCCATCTCCCGCAACGAACGCTGCAGAGTCGAGATCGTATCCTCGATCTTCAAACGCTGCGTGTCCATGATCGCAGTCTGGATTTTCGTCTTCTCTTCGGCGGAGAGCTTTCGTTCGAGAAGGGTCAGGGTCCGCTGGGAGTTCGCCACGAGGCCGCTGACCTGCTGGAGAAGCTTCTCTTTCTCCTTGCTCTCTTTTTCGTTGACCTGGCGTAGCTTGGTCTCGCCGACGAGACGTTCCAGTTCGTGCTCGTTGATACCGGACGCGGGGTGAATGACGAGGGACTGCGAACGGCCGGTTGCCTGATCCAACGCCGAAACCGAAACGATGCCGTCCGAGTCAATCTCGAAACCGACTTCGATCTGAGGAAGGCCGCGGGGCGCCGGCGGAACATTGGTGAGATCGAAACGTGCGAGCGAGCGGTTGTACGCCGACATGTCGCTCTCACCCTGCAGAACATGCAATTCGACGCTCGTCTGGTTGTCGGCAACGGTGGTGAAGATGCGCGCGCGTCTTGTGGGAATGGCAGAGTTGCGGTCGATGACCGGCGTAAAGGTGCCGTTCATGGTCTCGATGCCGAGGGTGTAGGGCGTGACGTCGAGGAGCACCAGGCTCTTCACTTCGCCTTCCATGATGCCGGTCTGGATGGCCGCGCCCATGGCCACGCACTCGTCAGGGTTGATGGTGCGGTTCGGCTTACGGCCGAAGACGCGCTGGACGATCTCGACCACCTGAGGCGCGCGCGTCTGGCCGCCAACCAGAATGACGTCGTCGATCTGATCGGCCTTGAGCCCCGCGTCGGCAAGGCAGCGCCTGCAGGGCTCTTCCGTGCGGGACAGCAGGTCCCGTGTCATCGCTTCGTATTGAAGTCGGGTCAACGTTGTCGAAAGGTGCTTCGGTCCGGACGAGTCGGCTGAGATAAAGGGCAGAACGATCTCGGTCGAGTCGGCGGTGGACAGGTCGCACTTTGCCTTCTCGGCCGCTTCCTTTAGGCGCTGACGCGCCATGCGATCCTGCGAAAGATCGATGGACGTGGACTTGATGAAGTCTTCCACGAGGAAGTCGATGATGCGCTGGTCGAAGTCTTCGCCGCCGAGGAAGGTGTCGCCGCCGGTCGCCTTGACCTGCATGACGCCGTCGCTGACTTCCAGAATCGAGATGTCGAACGTACCGCCGC
>JBDSLN010000479.1:0-7428 GCA_039916365.1 Vicinamibacteria bacterium | reverse complement strand
CGAACTACCGGACGAGCATGTCCAACGGAAGCGCGCTGCATTTCTTCGCCGGTTACAGTTACAACCACACGAGCATCCGGGGAGAGGTCGCGACACCGCTCCAGCTCGCCGGCTTGGGCAACGTTCTCTACGACCGGGTGGAGCGCGGCCGGACCGAGTGCGGCCAGCCTCGCAACCAGGCCCGCTTCACTGGAGATTTCACGAAGAGCCGCTTCGCGGCCAGCGCGAACGTCGGGCTTTATGGCAGCTACTGCGTGAAGCAGCTGAATGCCACGGGAGCCGACGATCAGGTTTTCAGCAAGAAATTCATCACCGATCTCGAGGCGAGTTATCGGCTTGAGAAAGTGACCTTCGGAGTGGGCGTCCAAAATCTCTTCGATGTCTACCCGGAGCAGGTGCTCCCGCAACTCCAGCCGCAGGGCGTCCGTTACCCTGGGGTCAGTCCGTTCGGTATCAATGGCCGGTTCGGCTACGTGAGAGCCAGCCTTAGGTTCTGAAAAACGTCGGTCGCCCCACCGGGGGCCGATTCGCCCGTGGGAGCTACCGTCCGAACCGGGGATTCACGACATTGTTGGTAGTGGCTCCGAACGAATAGGAGAAACCGAAGCTCACGAAATAGTTGTAGCCGCTGCGGAGTTGACTGATCTGCAGCAGGATCTCCTCATCGGTGGCGGTGACTCGAGGGAGACTCCGTTGGTCGCGGACTCGCGAGTAGTTGCCCGAGGTCCGAACCGAAAGGCCGCGGACGAGACGCCAGTTGAGATCGCCAGAGACGGAAATTGAGTTCGATCCCAAATCGTGAACGTGACTCTGCGCCTCGACGGAAATCCGCGTGGATCCCCACTTTGTTTTTTGATCCAGAGTGACGCCCAGGGACTGCTGACCGAGGGTCTCGCGAGTCTTGTCGAAGATAGTGACCTGGTCGTAACGGGCAAATCGGGGACCGGCGCGATACAGAAAACGCAATTGTCGTCGGGTGGAGTCCGAGTAGGGAAAGACGTCGAACTCGATGGCCGGCGAGAGCGCCCAACCAAAGGCGATATTCGAAAAGCTGGAGCCGCTCATCGATGCGAAGCCACCCGCCGACCAGTGTTCGCCCAAGCTCCTGACCACAGTCGCCGAAGCGCCCCGCGAATTCCGCTTGGACCGGACAACTCCATCGGAGAGAGTGAACTGGCTTTCAGACGACGAAACATTGAGACCCGTGGTGATCTTCCAGCGTTGGGTGACGCGGTCGGCGCCCACGTTACCGAACACGTTGAGAAACCGACGCGATTCCTCCCCGTTGGCAAAACCATCGGCCCTCGCGCTGAACACCCATGAATTCCAGCGATCTTTCTTCTCCTCCTCGCGAGCTTTCGGGGCGCCCGCGAAGGTGACAGTCAGTTTCTCCGCCTGTCCGGTGCGTGCGATGTAAGGGACGAAGCCCAGGCGAAGAATCGACGTCATCATTCGACGCGTCTGATCCTCGGAACTCGCAGGCGGAGTCGCGAACTTCAGCGTGTCGTCGACTCCCGCGAAGGCGCCTTGTCCGAGAAAGGCGAGCGACCATGCAGCGCCTCCGCTCCCCGTCCTCTCGGTTGTGATGAGAACGTGAACATCCGCCTGCTGTCGCTCGCGAACGAAGTCAACGTAGGTGATTTCGGTTCGGAAAAATTGCTGGTAGTCGGACGGACACCGCTGACAGTCAATGTAAGCGGATATTGCGCCGTCTTGGGCGGCGGCTACGAGTGTTATCGGTCTGGTCTCCTGGGCCGTCGCGGAGGCGCTGAGACAACTCCCGAGGAGGAGGCAGACACGACCAAAACGGTTATTCAAGTAATTCTGGCTAGCTCCCGTCCGGTTCAATCTTTACCGAGACCCCACAGACCCCAGGGCCACCACTGCCGGATCGCCGCTGAACGCGGGCGTGACTTCGATGCCCGCGTAGTAGGCCTTTAAGATTTCGACAAAGTTCTGACCTCGCAAAGCGCGCCCCTGAGAGCCCCACTGGCTCATGCCCACGTTGTGCCCAAACCCTCCTCCGACAAACGTCACCGCGGTCACCGCTCCATCAAGGCCCCGCGAAAGTGTCATGGCCGAGGGCGAATTCGGTGCGCTCGCGGTCGTGGTGCCGCCGGGCGTCTGGCCTGAGAGTGTGGCAAGGGCTCTGAGGTCTGACCAGCCGGTGATCATGGCCGCCCAGCCGTCGCCGCTCACAATCGCCTGCATCGGACGCCCCGACGCGCCGCGGATGGTGGTTCGGATGTCGCGAATCGAGCGGGCTGACGCGGGCACTCCCCACCCCCGCGTGCCGTCCTTCAGGCGGGCCAGCAGTTCGTCGATGGTGCGGGTGCGCGTCCAGCGGTGGAGGGAGGTGAGCGGCTGTAAGGTCGCGGGCGATACTTCGGCCGCGTCCGGGTCCACGCGCGTATAGAAGGCGGCCACGTCCGCGTCGTCATCGAGAGAGAAGGACAGCGGACCGAAAGAGTCATGCCGGCCTCGAAGAGCCGGGTCGATATTTGTTCCAGGATAGTTGGGGGCCGCGGGGAAGACGAATTCGTTGTTCTCGGTGTGGCCGCCCATCGACGAGGAATAAAGGGCCTGAATGATCCGACCCTCGCGCGTCGCCACGAGCGTCGCGGTGCTCAGGGTGGCCTCCATGGCTTGCGGCGTTTCCGAGGTCTGGCCTCGGTAGACCTGAGACAAAGTGGAGTCGTCGATATCGAAGCCACGCGAGCTGAACCGGCCGCGGCTGGCCAAGGCATATCCCCGTGCCGTCACCGCCTGCGCCTTCAGCGCCTCCACATGAAAGGTGTTCAGGCTCTCGTTCACCACAACTCCCGCCACGTATTCCTCGATGCCCAGCTCATTCACGCAGCGCAACTTCTGCGGGTCGGCTTCACTCACCCGGATCTCGATGAACCCACGATAGGCGGGCGCGGTCATCGGGCTGTTCGGAAGAAGGCGGTTCGTTCGTCGCATCGAAGCCACCACCAGGAGCGCGCCCGTGGCCGGCTGCGCGCGCACCGGCCCCGCCACCACGGCGACGGTAGCGCCGCCCACGCTGAGCGCCACCGCTCCGCCCAAAGCCGTGGCGTGGACAATCTGTGAAGCCGCGTACGAACCGACGAGCGACCCTGCCTCGTCGAGGATCTCGAATGCGCTTGTTCCCGTGAGGTCGACCGCTGGATGATTGTGCGCGGCACTGGTGTCGTATTCGGCGGACACTGTTCCAGAGGATGTGAAGAGTGTGGGCGAGAGCCCCACGCGAATGATGGGCGCGACTTCGCTCAAAGCCCGCGCCGTCGGCATCCGTCCAAACTCGGGGCGCGTTCCGCTAGCGTGGGAGAGGCCGCCCAGAACTTCCCGTTCCTTGAGGAACGCGTCTTCCGCCACACTGGCAACGGGTGTTCGCGCGTGTTCCTGGCCCGTTGCGTCTGCCGCGAACGAAGTGAACACTGTGACAGCGAGGATTCGTAACCTCATTCGGGGATTATAGCGACTGGAGACATTGGACGCACCCTTGACAGACGGCAGTATGCTGCCAGCCAGCTGGTCCACCCCGGCCCAGCGTCACTGTCATGGAGGAGTTACTGTGGACGAAACAAAACTTCAAGCATTCATGGGCAAGCTGGTCACCGACATGGGCGGCGCTGGGATGATGGCAAGCGTCATCCTCGGTGAAGAGCTGGGCCTGTACCGCGCGATGGCCGGAGGCGATCCCATCACTCCCGAGGAGCTTGCCAAGCAGACGAAATGTCACCCACGCCTGATCCGCGAGTGGCTGTGCGGCCAGGCAGCCGCAGGTTATGTCGAAGCTGAGGCGGGACGCTTCCGTCTACCCGAGGAGCAGGCCATGGCCCTTGCCAATGAGGACTCGCCCGTGTACGTCGCCGGAGGAGCCTCGGTGCTGGCCAGCCTCTTCCTTGACAAGGACAAGGTGGTGGCCGCCATGCGCGGCAATGGCGCGCTGTCCTGGGGAGACCATCATCCCTGCCTGTTCGCGGGTACGGAGCGCTTTTTCCGGCCTGGCTATCGGGCTCATCTGGTTGCGGAGTGGCTGCCGGCGCTCGAGGGGGTCGTGCCGAAGCTTCAGGCTGGGGCGACCGTCGCCGATATCGGATGCGGCCACGGGGCTTCAACCGTCACCCTGGCCGAGGCGTTCCCGGCCTCGCGCTTCTTCGGTTTCGACTTTCACCCGGCATCGATTCAGACCGCCCGAGAGCGAGCGGCAAAGAGCGGAGTCGCCGACCGGGTGACCTTTGAGGTCGCGGCCGCCAACAAGTATCCCGCTCACGACTACGACCTCGTGTGTTTCTTCGATTGTCTCCACGATATGGGCGACCCCGTCGGAGCGGCTCGCCATGCCTTCTCAACCCTCAAGCCGGACGGAACAGTTTTGCTTGTTGAGCCCTTCGCCGGCGATCGGCTGGAGGAGAACATCAGCCCGGTGGGTCGTCTGTTCTACGCGGCCTCGACGTTCATCTGCACACCAAATTCCCTCTCGCAGGAAGTCGGACTCGGACTGGGGGCCCAGGCGGGCGAGGCGCGGCTACGCGACGTCTTCACCGAGGCCGGCTTCACCCGATTCCGCCGCGCGACGGAGACGCCGTTCAACCTCATTCTGGAGGCGCGCAAGTAGCAGTGGCCTGAAGTAAGCGCGGGACTCCGCGCTTAAGGCTTCTTGTGATGCTCGCGATAGAACGCCCACATCAGACTTGTGGCGTCGATGCTTCTGGTCGTACGCCCGATCAGCCATTCCGGGGCAAGACCGCCGCTGGGCCACGAATGGCCTCCGTCCTTTACCGTGTAGAGAACCACCGCCGCGTTGTCAGCACAGTCGGTATAAGAGCGCCGGATCACGTCCCTCGCGACCGCGGAATCGGTGGGGACGGAAGCACAGCGGTTTCGAGAAGCCCAGCTCGCCGTAAAAGCCTGGACGTCAGGAATCTCGACCGGGGCCGCCCACGATTTGCCGCCGTGGTACAGAGCGGCCCGGTCGGCGGTCCCGTGAAACGAGATCATCGGAACTGCTCGCTCGTCCTTGCACCAGTCGAACGGCAGCAGTTGCGCGGACGCCACGAGGCCAACCGCTGCGATTCGCTCGGACATGCAAGACAGGACGAAGGCCATGCCTCCGCCGTTCGAGAGCCCGTCCGCGTAGATCCTTGTCGAATCGATGTTGTAGCCCGCCTTCAAGGCGTCGATCAAATCCGAGATGAAACGCACGTTCCTTGCGACACTGCTGCGGCCCATGTGCCAGGCGCGCGGTCCCCGGCTGATCGCCGACGGATAGACCACGATGAACCCGTTGCGCTCCGCGACAGCGTTCCAGAGACTGATGTCTCTCTCGGCCGTGGGCCACAACCCAGCGCCGTGCATGCTGATCACGAGTGGCGTCGACTTCGCGGGATCGTACGTATGCGGAACGTAGAGCAGGTATTCACGCTTTTCGCCCGATGACACGATCGTTCCGTTGTTTCGACTGGAGACATCGAAGGACGCCGCCTCGAACACCAGGATCGCCGCCGGCACGCCGATCAGGACGCGGATCATGCCCAGCGTCTTGTTCCCCGAGTGCCTTGCGGTGTCCTGCGAGTTGCTGATCTCTCCACCGTGCCGGCTCCACGCGAGAGCCAGAGGCGCCGCTGAGATGCGCGCCAGCGGGACCGAGAGAATCGCCAGGAGTATCGGACCGTATCGGGGCACTAGAGGCGGTGTCGAGATGAGCCACACGAGCAGGCCGTAGAGCAAAAGCACCAGGGCCAGCCATGATGCGGTCCCGGTCAACAGTGTGCGGTCGGTGATCACATGGCTTCGATGGAGTCGCGGCAGGATCCAGTTGGCGGCGGACATCTTGAGAACGACCAGCACCGCAAGCGCCCAGGGCCAGTTGTCCCAAACGAATGCGAACACACCTTCCTTTCTAAAGAACGAGTCCAGAAGGGGGAACAGCACGACAAGCATCGAGAGGCGCATCACGACGCTGGTTCTGACCAGCCAGTCGCGGCCGGCGAGGCGGATGTAAAGGCTCTGGACGAGTTGCTTCCAGGTTGATGCCAGCAGTCCCGCGATGATCAGGAGCGACAGCACGGCCGCGTGAGGCCTTCCGGCAACATCGATCGTGTCGCTGATCCAGCCGGCGACCCTCGGCCAGCTTGCCGAGTGCTTTAGCCCAATCTCCAGACTGACCAACACGAGCAACCACGTGAGGAGCGTGCTCCACATCGCCATTCTGAACTTGGCGGCGACGAGAGCCGCACTCGTCAGAGGTCGCGTCGCCCTGAACATGGCTCCGCGCGCGTCGCTTCCTTCACGACCCGCACCGCCCGCGATCGCCCCGGCGAATCCTGCGAGGAAAGGCGGAGTGAGAAGCACCAACAGGAGCGCTTCAAATGTCATGACCGGCGGCTCGTTTCTGCAGATGTAGAGGAAGCCCAGTTCGAACGGCAGCACCATCAAGACAGACAACGGAAGGATCCAGCCCTCCTGTCGCCACTCGAACCAGAGTTGAGCGCTTTCCGGCGAACGAAAACTCTTTGCGCGCGGCCCCCGCAACCGCACGAACTGAAAGGCTCGTGCGAACACGCCGCTCCAATCGGGCACGTAGCCGCGTCGTGCGCGGGCCACCACGAACCGGGCTGCGAAGTACGCAAGAGGAAGCTGCGGCAAAAGCATGGCCACGAGCCGAAGTTCTGAAATCTCGTACTCAACCGCGAGAATCACCGCTGCGTCGAGAGAGGCCAGCCACAGCACGGCGGCTACAATCCGCAGCCCGGGCAGGGGATAGGAACTCCACGACAGCACCTGCGTCCAGGCAAGGAACACGGCGCCAAGAAGGGCCGGCCAGATCAGGGGAACGTCCTGTCCCCCCGCCGACCGAAAGAACAGCGATGCGCAAAGCCACAGACCCGCGACCGCAGTTCCGCCAAGAAGCATCGGCCATCCCGCGAGGGCGCTCGTTGTTACCGGGAGGGTAAACATGCGGTTGGGATAGATCGATGGCCGCGCGGCCATGTCGCCGTCCAGGCCAAAGCTGAACACCGCGAGGAGATACATGAACGTCGTCGAAAACGGTACGACCAAGGTGGCGGCGAGACCGTTCGGGGGGAAAAGCCTCAAGGGCCGGTCGGGACCGAGCACGAAGATCCAGAAGAGTGTGAGGACCGCGACGTAGATGGCCAGAGTGATCAGCGCGAGGCGATGCCGCTGACGAAACTCCCAAGCGATGGCGGAGACGGGAGAGCGCACCGCGTCATTCATCGTTGGGGGCTTTCGCCGGTCGCCCGGCAAGCTCCACGAAGATCCTGTCGAGGGAGGGGACCTGTCCATCAACGCGATGCGACTCCCGGATGGCGGCGAGCGGAGCGCTCACCACGATCCGGCCATCACTGATCATCGTGACGTGATCGGCCACCTGCTCCACTTCTTCGAGCAGGTGCGAGG
>JBDSLN010000478.1:0-11557 GCA_039916365.1 Vicinamibacteria bacterium | reverse complement strand
CGCCCTTCGAGCGCTTCCCGCCCTATCGCTCGGAATCGTCGGAGACCTCTTTGGGGCCGCCAAGGATCTCGCGCGCGTCGCAACTCGATTGAGGGCTGAGGGGGCGGTTCAGCGACGGGAACGGTGTGTCCGCTATTGGGACGGGTTTGTAGCAATTGCCGGCAGGATCCACTCGCTAAGTCACTAAAAAACTTGAAGATCCAACCGACTGGACACAGTGGCACAGGCATTGATATATCTGACCGCATGGACATCGCCCGCCCCGACCTTGCAGTCAAGCGCAAGAAGCGAAACCTTCAAATTGGAGCGGGCGCCGCAGTAGTGCTGCTCAGCGCGACGTGGGGCCTCTCTCAACTGAAGCCGGCTGCTCCGACGGTGGATCGCGGGACGCTCTTCCTCGACAAAGTGAAGAAGGGCGAGATGCTTCTGCAGGTACGGGGCCTAGGCACTTTGGTGCCCGAAGAAGTGCGTTGGATTCCCGCTCAGACCCAGGCCCGCGTGGAACGCATCGTCGCGCTCCCTGGCACCATTGTGAAGCCCGACACCATCATTCTTGAGATGTCCAACACCGACCTCGAGACGCAGGTTCTGGACGCAGAGTCGCAGTTGCGCGAAGCCGAAGCGCGACTGATCGAAGCGCGATCCAATATCGAACGAGGACGTCTGGATCAGCAGTCTGCCGCTGCGCGGGTTGAGTCTGAAGCTCGTCAAGCGCGATTGCAGGCTGATGCCGATGCCGAACTGTCCCGGCAAGGGCTGGTCGCGAGTCTGAACGCGGCCCGGTCCAAGGCTCAGGCCGAAGAACTTGAAAGCCGCGCCAAGGTGGAACAGCAGCGGCTGAAACTGGCGAACGATTCGCTGGAAGCCCAGATCGCGGTGCCCAAGGCCCTGGTCGAGCAGCGTCTCGGCACCGCCCGGATGCGCCGCGCGCAACTTGGAGCGTTGAAAGTTCGCGCGGGCATCAATGGCGTCCTTCAGTCGGTGCCGGTTGAAGTGGGCCAACAGGTCAGCCCCGGGACCAATCTTGCGCGCGTGGTCGAACCCACAAAACTCAAGGCTGTCATCCGTGTCGCGGAAACGCAGGCGAAGGATCTCGCGATCGGCCTGCCCTGCGATATCGACACGCGGAACGGCATCGTGAAGGGGAAGGTCACTCGCATCGATCCCGCCGCGCAGAACGGAACCGTCGCGGTTGACGTGGCCCTCGAAGGCGAACTGCCCAAGGGTGCCCGTCCCGACCTGACCGTTGACGGAACGATCGAACTGGCGCGTCTGAACGACACGCTTTATGTTGGCAGGCCGGCGCAGGGCGCGGGAGAGAGCACGATCAGCCTCTTCCGGGTCGATCCGCTCACGGGCGAAGCCCATCGCGTTCGCGTCCAGTTGGGTCGGGCCTCGGTCAACAGCGTTCAGATTCTTGATGGTCTGAGCCTCGGCGACGAAGTCATCCTGTCCGACGCGTCGGCGTGGGATGCGTTCGACCGCATCCGCCTGAAATAGAAATTTGTTGCGCACCTCGCACCCTTGACAACCGTCAAATACGAAAGCGTTGGAACATAAGCCGCGCGCGCGACGTTGAGCTAGAAAAGCCCTCCTGAGGAGATTGAGAAAACCATGACCGAAACCCCTGCCTTGATCGATCTGTCCGGCGTAACCAAAGTCTTCCTCACTGATGAGGTCGAGACCCATGCCCTCGCCGGCATCCACCTCAGGATTGAGAAGGGCGAGTTCGTGGCAATCGCGGGTCCTTCCGGCTGCGGTAAGTCGACTCTGCTGTCGATCCTCGGCCTGCTTGACTCGCCGACCGAAGGTCAGTACATCCTGAACGGCCAGCCCGTCGCGAAACTGACCGCCGCTGATCGCGCGCGCGTTCGCAACCGCGAGATCGGTTTTATTTTCCAGAGCTTCAACCTGATCGGGGACCTCACCGTCTTCGAGAACGTCGAGCTACCTTTGACCTACCGCGGCACGAGTGCTGCCGAACGCAAGAAGCGTGCGATGGACTCGCTTGAGCGTGTCGGCATGGGCCATCGCGCGAAGCACCTTCCTAGCCAGCTCTCCGGCGGTCAGCAGCAGCGCGTTGCGGTGGCCCGCGCCCTCGTGGGTGCGCCCGCTGTCCTCCTCGCCGACGAGCCGACCGGTAACCTCGACTCCAAGAATGGCGATGCCGTCATGGCGTTGATGAAGGAACTGCATCAGGGCGGCGCCACCATCGTCATGGTCACCCACGATCCTCGCTTCGCGCGCTACGCCGATCGCTCTATTCACGTCTTCGACGGCCGCATCGTGGAAGAGGGAGCTGGTTCCCCCGAAAACGCTCAGATCGCCTGATGAAGGGGATTCTCGGTGACGTGCGCCTCGCGCTGAGGCGCGTCGCGGGAAGTCCTGGTCTCACCGCCCTGATCGTTTTGACCTTCGCCCTGGGCATAGGCGCGAACACGGCGGTGTTTTCCCTGTTTGACCAGGTTCTGCTGCGGTCGATGCCGGTAAAGGACCCCGGTAGGCTGGTCATCATCGACACGCCGGGACCGAACTCCGGATTGTTCGAGTCGAACAAGAACTTCCCGAGCCCCATCTCGTACCCGATGTTCAAGGACTTCCGGGACAAGTCGGATGTCTTCGACGGCGTCCTCGCCTATTTGCCTACGAGCATCTTCCTCGGCGTCGATAAGAGCACCGAACGCGTCTCGGGGAATCTGGTTTCAGGGTCGTTCTTCGAGGTGCTCGGCCTCCAGCCCGCGAAGGGGCGCCTGATCTCCGCCGCCGATGACATCACGGTCGGCGGTCATCCCGTGGTCGTGATTTCTCACAGCTATTGGGAGCGTCGTTTCGGGTCCGATCCTTCGATCATCGGAAAGAGTGTGCGTGTGAACGCAGCGAGTATGGAGATCGTAGGCGTGGCGCCTGCGAACTTCCGCGGTCTCGAAGTCGGCGAAGACGTGCAGGCGTACGTTTCTCTCACCATGAAGAAGGCGGTCACGCCGACGTGGGACGAACTTGAGTCACGCCGAGCGATGTTCCTGACCCCGGTGGCTCGACTGAAGCCGGGCATCACGATGGCCCAGGCACAAACCCGTCTTGACGTGCTCTACAAGCAGATCCTGGCGGAAGAGATGAAGCTCATGACTTCGCCACGCTACTCCGATCGATTCCGCCAGCGCTTCACCTCGAAGTCGATCGCACTCTTTCCGGGTGGAGCGGGCGCTTCGGCTCTGCGTGAGCAGACAGAGGCTCCCTTCAAGGTTCTCCTGGCCACCGCGTCCCTGGTTCTCTTCATCGGGTGTCTCAACATCGCGAACCTGCTTCTGACTCGGGCGACCAAGCGGCGCAAAGAGATCGCGGTCCGTCTGTCACTGGGCGGCACACGGTCTCGTCTGGTTCGTGAACTGCTGGTCGAGGGTGCGGTCCTGGCCAGTCTGGGTCTGATTGCAGGCTTGTTCGTGGCGGTAGCGGGCGGACATCTGCTAGTGAACACCCTGCCCGATCCTGACGCGCGTGCGCTGCTCAGCTTCTCGCTGGATGCACGCGTCCTCGGTTTCGCGGCCCTCCTTGCCTTTCTTGGCGTGCTGATTTCCAGCATTCTTCCGGCCTTGCAGGGGACCCGCGTGGCCCTGACGCCTTCGTTGCGTGAGGGCAGCGGTGCTACGGCTGCGGGCGGACGTCGAACGCGGAATGGACTCGTGATTGGCCAGCTCGCGCTGTCGCTCGCCCTCCTTGTGGGCGCAGGCCTTCTGGCGCGCTCGTTGTTCAACCTTGCGAGCCGGCCCGTGGGTTATGACACCGAGCACGTCGTGTCCTTCGGTCTCAACCCGGCACTCGCGGGATACGACGAGGCGCAGAAGCGTTCCTTGTTCGATCGCGTCGCCGAGGAGATTGCCGCTCAGCCGAGTGTCGCTTCGGTAGGAATGTCTGACAACAGCCTGCTGACCAACAGCAACTCTTCGAGCACGATCAAGCTCCCAGGCTACACGCCAGCCGAGGAGGAAGACATGAATCCTCTTTGGATGGAAGTGACCCCTGACTTCTTCAAGACGATTCAGGCGACGCTCATCTCCGGCCGCGGCGTCGAGGCACGTGACGGCAAGGGAGCTCCGCTCATTGCCGTGGTGAACGAATCATTTGCGAAGCACTTCTTCAAGGGCAAGGACGCCGTAGGGCAGCGGTTCGGCAAAAACCGTGGAGATGATTTCCCGATCGAGATCGTCGGCGTGGTGAAGGATTTGCGAATGAGCTCGGTCAATGAGCTCGAAGGTCGGCGTCATATCTTCATCGCGTCGGCGCAGGTGCAGGTCCTCGGCGCCGCCACGTTCTACGTTCGCGCACGGGGCAGCGAGGCCGGCTTGATCGAAACCGTGCGAGGGATCGTGACGCGCATCGATCCGTCGGTTCCGCCCACCCACTTCACGACCCTCGCCCAGACGCGCGCTGATTCCATCGCGGCCGAGCGCACGATGGCCTACCTCGCTACCGTCTTTGGAGCGATCGCCCTCCTTCTTGCTGCCCTTGGTCTGTACGGAGTGTTGAGCCACGGAGTGACTCAGCGGTTTAGGGAGATTGGCGTGCGCGTCGCGATCGGCGCTCAGCCCCGCGACATCGTTCAGTTGATCCTCGGCCAGGCAGGCCGGCTCGTAGTGGGAGGTCTGTTGCTGGGAGTTCCCATCGCCGCAGGCGTCGCTATGCTCGTGCGTTCCCAGTTGTTCGGAGTTCCGAGCTTCGACGCGGTGTCGATCGGGGTGTCTCTGATTGTGCTCGCCGGTTCAGCCATTCTGGCGGCCTACCTTCCGGCAAACCGGGCGGCGCGCATCGACCCCTCCAAAACACTTCGCCACGAATAGGAATCTCGCGTGCGCGAGCGCACCGCCCGAACGACGGTATGGGTGGACCGAATCGGTCGCAGGGAACGCCCGTGAACCGTGAGCGGGAATCGATTGCCTTGCGCCCCCGAACTGCGCATGACGGTGGTCGTTGGCGGCCACATTTTTCAGGGAATCAACCCGCCGGGTTCCTCCCGGATCTTTTCCACACTAGTCTTCCGTCCAGTCGTCTTTCGCAGGTCATTTGACCCGAGGGAAAACGCGCACGGAAGGAACCGAAACTCATGGGAACCACCCTCACCAGACTTCTCCCCGCTTTCGCCATCGCCCTGGTCTTTTCAACCATCGTGCTGGCACAGGGCTTCTATTACAAGGAGGTTGTGAAAGACGGCCGCATCTACGTCTTCAACCTGGGCGCAGAATACGAACGCTGGGTAGCCACGGGTGAGACGAGTCGCGCCATCACCAGGCTGAACTACGGCCTGGCCGGTGAAACCTTGGTGTTCGATTCCGAGGAGGCCATCGACCTTTATAACTTCAAGCATGCGATTGCCGAGGTGGTCACCAAACCCAAGCCACAAAAGCTCGAACTCGTCTGGCGGGATGGCAAGACGCGGATCACCACCGACTCGGCCTACATGGAGATGTCGACCCGTCTGCAGGTGCGTTACACCCATGATCCTAACGATTCGGTGCGGCTACCAGGCACGGCGACGGGCGGTGACGACAACGGCTCGTTCCGAATCCGGCGAGCGAAATTCAAGCTCGAAGGCTGGGCCATGAAGCCGTGGCTCACCTATGAGTTTCAGCTGAATATTCCAGCGGTCACCGGATCAAATGCCGGAGCGATCCTGGAAGACGCCTCGATCGACGTGGATACGACCAAGGGGAAAAACCGCCTCCGCATCAAGTTCGGCCAGTTCAAGCCGGGGTGGGGTCGACAGGAAATGACCACGTCCGGGTCTCAGAGCTTTGTTGATCGCTCCGAAGTCTCCAACCAGTACGCCCGTGGCCGGGAGACGGGTCTGGCTCTATGGGGCACGACATCGAATAACAAGTTGAGTGGCGGGCCGGGATTTCGAACGGAAATGGGCCGACCCGGACCGCGAACGACAACGACGCTTTCCAATACAACGCCCGTGTGATGTTTCAGCCAAGCGGCCGCCAGGCCCTGCTCCAGCGAGCCTGGGCTTCAGGGCCCTTCTACTCGGAAGGCGATTTCGAGTCTGCAGATTTCCCTCTCTTCGCCGTCGCCGCTAACTTCGAGAAGAACGATTTTCATGGCACGACCACGGGCAACGATCTGAGGGACACCGTCTATGGGCTTGACTTCATCTATAAGTACAAGCGTTTCTGCGCTACGGGCGAGTACTACTTCCGCGAGCGAACTCCGGAGATTGGATCAAAGTTTCGCTCCGACGGTTTCTTCGGCCAGGCGACCTATCTGGTCACGTCCAGGAAGGTGTGGGAGGTCGGCCTTCGCTACGGTCAGTTCGACCCCACCAATCGGGCGGGGTCGAACCTTCGGAAAGAGATTCGGGGAGCGCTTTCTTACTACTACCACCACCACACCTTCAAGGTTCAAGCCGATTTGGGCCGCTTAATTGACCAGGCCGGAAACAGCGGTATCGGCACCAAAAACGGCGAGTTCCGGCTCCAGTCGCAGTTCGTTTTCTGAGTGCGCCCATTTTTTGAGAGTTAACAGGGGACTTATCCGCGCGGTGACCGTGGCAGCAGGGCCGCAGGGCCGGCCGCCCCCGCTACGCCCATCGATCCTTGCAGGCGCTGCGCGACTTGACGGTCGTCGAGCGCGGGAACAAGGTGTTCGATCTTGGGACGAAGGCGAGGGCATCTCCTTCTTCCGGAGCTCCTATCAAACCATTGCGAAACATGGAGATGCGCCCAGTCGACGCCCGTGGCACGGGCCTTGATGCATACAAGGTTACCAACCACTCCAAGCGCGCTAGCTTGTGCGCGGAGTAACTGGAGACCGACATGACCGGACTCATGAACGACATCCGCGTGACCTGGCGCCGCTTGTGGCGCACGCCTGGGTTCACCTTGGCGGCCATCTTCACTCTGGGTCTCGGCATCGGTGCGTCGATCGCGGTGTTCGCAGTGGTCAGCGGAGTTTTGTTACGGCCCCTCCCGTTTCCCGACGCGGAGCGGCTGGTCTTCATCACCCGCGAGGGGGATGTGGGCATTCCGGATGGGGTGGACTGGCGGAAGGACAGTCGCACCATTGAAGAGATTGCGCTGTTCCTGCGGGTGTGGGACCTGAATCTCCTCGGTGCCGGAGAGCCGCTTCAATTGAAGGCGTCGGTCGCGGAGCCGAACCTGTTCCGCGTCTTTCAGGCAACGCCCCTTCACGGGCGCTTCTACACGGCCGACGACAACAAGGCGGGGGCTCCTTCGGTCGCGGTCATCAGCCAGGCCTTCTGGAAGAGTCAGTTCGCGGGAGACCCTTCGGTTCTGGGCCGGACGGTCACGGTTTCAGATATTCCCATGACCATCATTGGGATCGCGCGCGAAGAGATGGATTTCCTGCACGATCACGTGGACATCTGGGTGCCTCCGGCGATGTTGCCCTGGGCGCTCGAAACGCGCGGCAGCAACAACTTCGATGCCGTCGGACGCCTGCGCGCGGGCGCGACGCTGCAGGAGTCGGTCGCTGAGATGGTCGGGATTTCCAAGCGCCTCGAGGCAGCGTATCCGGACACGAATCGGGGCAAGATCGTAGAGCCGATTTCGCTGCTGGAGTTCATGGTGGGATCAACACGGCGGAGTTTGATGGTGCTGTTCTTCGGAGTCGGAATCGTGGTTCTGGCCACCAGCATCAACCTTGCCACCTCGCTGCTCACGCGTTCCGTATCGCGGCGGGAGGAGTATGCGGTCCGTCTTTCCCTGGGTGGTCGTCAGGGCGCGATCGCCCGTCACGCCGTGCTCGAAGGGCTGATGCTTTCGCTCGCCGGCGGCGCCCTGGGCGCACTGATGGCGCTGCTCACGCGCGGCGCTCTGTTGGCGGTGGTCGGAGACGTTGTCCCGCGCGCGTGGTCGATTGCGTTGGACGGTCAGGTTCTTGGTTTCTCTCTGCTGATTTCGATGAGTGTGGGGGTGCTGATGGCGCTCGCGCCCGCATGGCAGGTGTTGAGTGGCGATCTGGCGCCCCATCTGCGCTCAACGGGCCGGAGCGGATCCAGCCCGTCCGCACGTCGATGGATGGACGGCGTGGTCGGGTTTGAGGTGGCACTCGCGGTTGTTCTTCTCGTAGGGGCAGGCCTGTTGCTTCGGACCTTCGATCGGCTCCAGGCGGTTCCCTTGGGATTCAAGCCCGAACGCGTTCAGATGGCGGCGATCACCCTTCCGGAGCTGCGCTATCTCGAGAAGATTCCACAACAGATCCAAGTGTTTCGTCGCGTGCTCGATCACGTCGATGCCTCGAGTGGTATTGAGAGCGCGGCGTACGTTCTGACCCCGCCGCTTGATCCCAGGGGAGGTGCCGGCGGTTCGCTTGCCTTCGCGACTCCACCGGAGGTGATGGCGGTCGAAAAGCCCGGAGCGCGGGTGCGCCTGGTGATGGGCGACTATTTCGGCACGATCGGTACAACCCTGTTGGAGGGGCGCGGCTTCGCACCCTCCGACCGCGAAGGCGGCGAGCCGGTCGCCATCATCAACGAACGATTCGCGCGCGAGTTCTGGCCGAAACGGAGCCCGATCGGCGCACAGGTTGCGTGGAACGGCTGGATCAAGGGCGCGCCGGTCTGGATGCGGATCGTCGGCGTCGCGAGCGATATCAAGGGCGCCACTCTCCAAGGACGCGACTATCGAACGCTCTACGCGCCATACGAGCAGCACATCGCAGGATGGCAGCGTTGGGGCTCGATCGTCGCGCGAACCCGTATGCCGCTCTCGGCCTACTCGGACGTTGTGAAGGAAGGCCTTCGTCTCGCGGATCCCACGATTCCCCTTGGTGTGGTTGAGACGCTGCAGTCACGCCGCGACACGATGCTGGGTCCCCAGCGTCTTAATGCGGTCGCCGCTTCGCTCTTCGCCTTGATTGCCTTTGTCGTCGCGTTTCAGGGCATCCACGCGATCCTCTCCCGCGCGGTCAGCAATCGTCGTCGCGAGATGGGCATCCGCCTAACCCTCGGCGCGCATCCAGCCCAACTCTTGCGCGACGTGATGCAGCGGGGTCTGAAGTTGACCCTGGCCGGGCTTCTGTTCGGCGTTCTCGCTTCCTTGTTGTTGAGTCGAGCTCTCTCATCCCTCCTCTTCGAGATTCAGCCGGGCGACCCTTCCACCTTTGCCGCGGTGGTCACGGTGGTGGGCGCGGCGGCGCTGATCTCGAGCTATCTCCCGGGACGGGATGCTTCCCGCACCGAACCCGCCGTAGCTTTGAGGCAGGAATGAGGCGGTCAGATCGCTATCGTTTGACACGTACCCGCACGCGCTCCCGCGTGATTCCATTCCATGCAAAGAGAGAACCCGCCTCATGATCGAACTGCGTAATCTGGAAAAATCGTACCCGCTGGCCGCCGGCCGCGTCTATGTGCTTCGCAACATCAATCTCACCATCGCGGAAGGCGAGTTCGTCTCCATCATGGGCCCGTCGGGTGCTGGAAAGTCGACCTTGCTCCACATCCTCGGCATGCACGACGGCGATTTCACCGGCGAGTATGAGTTCCGCGCCGAGATCGTAAACAAGCTCAAGCCGCGCGATCGGCAGGAGCTTCAGAAGCGCAACATCGGTTTTGTCTTTCAGAGCTTTCACCTGCTCGACGATCTGACCGTCTACGAGAACCTGGAGCTTCCGCTGTCCTACCGCGACCTGAAGAAGGCCGAGCGGCAGGCGATTGTGGGAGACGTACTCGACAAGTTCCAGATGGTTGGCAAGAAGGACCTTTATCCGTCTCAGCTCTCCGGCGGACAGCAGCAGCTCGTGGGTGTCGCGCGCGCCGTGGTCGCGAAGCCCAAACTCATCCTCGCCGACGAACCGACGGGGAACCTGCACTCCGATCAAGGCCGGGAAATCATGGAACTCTTCAAGAAACTCAACGAGGAAGGCACGACGATCATCCAGGTCACGCACTCCGAGACCAACGCAACGTTTGGCAATCGGGTGATTCGTTTGAAGGACGGCTGGCTCGTCTCCGCCAACTGATCGTTCCACGTCGTCGACGCCCGCGGCGAACGGCTCTATCTCGCCTCCTATACTCGGTGATTCTGTGACCTCTGCCCCCCGCGTTCTCGTTGCCGACGACCAGCAGGACGTCCTCGAAGCGCTGCGTCTACTCCTCAAATCGGAAGGCTTCGGGATCGAGACCGCGGGCTCCCCGGCCGCCGCGTGGGCGGCCCTTGAAGGGCGCGAGTTCGACGTCGCGCTGATCGACCTCAACTACACCCGCGATACCACCTCCGGTCGCGAAGGTCTGGACCTTCTCGCCCGGATCCGCGAGCTTGATGAGACGCTGCCCGTCGTCGTCATGACGGCCTGGGCCAGCGTCAGCCTTGCAGTTGAAGCGATGCGCAATGGCGCCCGCGACTTCGTCAGCAAGCCGTGGGAGAACGCGCGCCTCATCGCCATCCTTCGCACTCAAGCCGAGCTTTCGAAGGCGTTGCGGCATGGACGGCGGCTCGAGAGCGAGAATCGGGCGTTGCGTGCGGAGTCGAAGCTTGAAGTCATCGCCGAGTCGCCCAGCATGAAGAAGGTGATGGACATGGTCCGACGAGTCGGACCGTCGGATGCCAACGTCCTGCTTCTCGGCGAGAACGGTTCGGGCAAGGGCACGGTTGCCCAGGCCCTGCACGCGGTTTCGAACCGGAAACAGAAGGCCCTGGTCACCGTCAACGTGGGCGGCCTGTCCGAAGGCGTGTTCGAGAGCGAACTTTTTGGGCATGTACGGGGGGCGTTCACGGACGCCCGCGCCGATCGCGTGGGTCGATTCGAGCTCGCCGACGGCGGCACATTATTTCTGGATGAGATAGCGAACGTCACATCCGGTCTGCAGGCGAAACTTCTGCGCGTCGTGGAAGCGGGAGAGTTTGAGCCGGTGGGCTCGTCGCGCACGCGAAAGGCCAACGTTCGCATCATCTCGGCCACCAACGCCGACCTCGATGCGGAAGTCACCGCCGGCCGCTTCCGTCAGGATCTTCAGTTCCGTTTGAACACCATCGAGATTCGGATTCCGCCGCTGCGAGATCGCCGCGAGGACATCCCGGCACTCGCTGCTTATTTTCTCGCGACGCACGCCGCTCGCTATCGCAAGAAGGTGGTCGGCATCGATGCGGGTGCGACGCAAGCGCTCCTCGATCACGCCTGGCCCGGGAACGTGCGCGAGCTTGATCACGCGGTTGAGCGCGCGGTGCTCCTGACCTCTGCTGAACGCATAGGTGCTGCAGACCTGGCGCTGCGCATAAGCGGCGAACCACGCGGCGGGCGGCTCGAAGACATGAGTCTCGAAGAGGTCGAAGCGTTCCTCATCAAGAAGACGCTGAGCCGCTTCGAAGGCAACGTCACCCGTGCCGCGGACGCGCTCGGTCTGTCGAGGAGCGCGTTGTACCGGCGCATCGAGCGACACGGGCTTTAGCTCCCATGCAGGGCGTGCCAGATCCTGCCGCTTATTATTCCGTTTGCCCTGAGCTATCCCACCTGCGGTATTCCGGCCTGAGCTATTCCGGATGACGAGACGCCCCTTCTCTCTCGACAGTCGCGTCTTCTTCCTGGCCGTGCTCGCCGGGCTCCC
>JBDSLN010000477.1:0-5538 GCA_039916365.1 Vicinamibacteria bacterium | reverse complement strand
CATTCCGCTCCGTCCCGGCCCGCTCGCAAAGGTGGCGCCCGCGGTCGAGCGCCCCGGCATTCACCTTGGCGTCGCCCGTCATGGAGACGACTTCCACGTTTGGGGCACGACCCGCGATGTGCCCGCGTTCTGCCTGGTCGTTGAAGTCGTGGCCTCGGGCCTGCTGGTGGTGAAGCACCGCAGCGAGCCCTTTGGCAAGTTTGTCAACGTCGCTGTGCTCGAAGGCGATCAGGTGAAAGTCGTGGACGAAGCGGGCGGCGCCGCGGTGCCCGATTGCCCGTCGCTGGTTAAGTCGCTGCTCGGGTTCATCGAGGGCTTGGGCAATCTGACCGCGGTCAACGTCCTCGTCGAGATGGCCGCGTCGATGCGCGCGCACGGGCGCGGGGGAGCGCTCCTGGTGGTTCCCGCCGATTCCACGCAATGGCGAGAGTCGGTGGTGACACCCATGCTCTACGCGGTGGATCCGCCGTTCACCGGCCTGGCCGACGTCTTGAAAGCACGCCCCGAAGAAGCCAGCGGCCAGCACGAATGGCAGGAGGAAGTGCGACGTTCCATTGACGCCATCGCCGGCCTCACTGCGGTTGACGGAGCGACGATCATTAACCTCCGCTACGAACTGTTAGCCCTGGGCGCCAAGATCAGCCGTCGCCGTGGCAATCCTCCGGTCGAACAGGTGAGTTACACCGAGCCGGTGGAAGGCAACACCCGCACCCTGACCCCTCCGGCTCAGCTTGGCGGAACCCGTCATCTCTCCGCCGCCCAGTTCGTGCACGATCAACGCGACGCGAGTGCCTTAGTTGCCTCTCAGGATGGTCGTTTCACCATCTTCAAGTGGTCGCAACGCGAAGAAATCGTCCACGCGCATCGTGTGGATGCCTTGCTGCTTTAGCTTCCCAGCGCGTGGCCCGTCGCCCTGCTAAATGGCGTCGGGGATTTCCTGGAAGCCGGAACCGCCGGTCAGCTTAAGGAAGACCGGAGTCAAGGCTTCATGGCCTTCACCGGCCATCGCGATCACCTCATTGACCGTGCCCTCGGCGATGATCTTGCCCGCGAGGATGATGCGCACGTAGTCGCACATCTCCTGTGCGACCTCCAGCGTATGCGTGCTCATCAGGATCGACACGCCCTTCTTCGCCATGACGCGGAAGATGTCTTTGATGAGGCGCGCGCCGCGTGGATCCAGCCCGACCATCGGCTCGTCCACTAACACGGCTTTCGGATGATGAAGGAAGGCCGAGCACATCACCACGCGCTGCTTCATGCCGTGGGAGAAGGCTTCGATCAGTTCGTCCTTCCAGCGTGTCAGTTCGAACAGCTCCAGGAGTTCCAGTGCGCGCGCGTCGAGTGTTGGACCTTCCATGCCGTACAGGCCGCCGCAGAATTTCAGGAACTCGAAGGCGGTCAGCTTCTCGTAGATGAACGGACGATCCGGCACGAAGCCAAGGCCGGCCTTCGCCTTCTCCGGATTCGTCGCAAGATCGGAGCCGTCGATGGTGATCGTTCCCGAGGTCGGCTTCAGCAGGCCCGCGATCATGCGGATCGTGGTGGTTTTGCCTGCTCCGTTTGGACCGAGGAAGCCATGGATCTGACCCGATGGAACCTCAATCGACACGCCGTTGACCGCATTGAACGAACCATATCGCTTGTAGATGTTGTCGACTTTGATCATAGAAAAGGGACTCGAGGCGAAAAGGGTCAGCGACGAGCCGGGCGGCGCCAGCAGTCATCTTTGCCGACAGGCGACGGCAGATCCAACGCCAGGGTCGGCATGTCCGGGCGATCGTTGCCGACGAGTGCGGTGGTGTTGCTTTGCGATGGGCCATCGACCATCTGAAGAACCTTGATCTGCGCCTTGCCCAGCAACGGCAGGATCGCCGCCTGCCGGTCGAAGCCGCCGCGTACGAGGCGCACGTGGCTCACGTCGGCGGGGAACTGATTCAATGTCGGATCGACGGGAATCCACACACCCGTCTTGCCGTCTGTGGTCGCCTTCGCGTCGTTGACGAAAACCTCGGCCCACGCGTGGTAGTAGAAAGCACCGCGAAGGCTGACGAGGCCAATGGCGATGCGGGAAGGGATCTTCGCCGCGCGGGCCATGGCGACGTAGAGCGCTGTGTGCTCGTTACAGTCGCCCACCCGCGTGCGCAGCACTTCAACCGCCGAGGGAAGGCTCATGGTTGGCTTCTTGTCGAGGGCGGCGTTGACGTAGCGCACTAACAGCTCGGCCTTTTTGCGCGACGTCGCGTTGTCACCCACGCGCTCCAGCGCCTTTGCGGTTTCCGCGATGATCTCCGGGGCGTCGCTTTCAATGAACGCTTCGGGCGCTAGAAAAGACGCGATGTCTTCGGGAATTGGGAAGGGCGTCAGCTTGTTGGGATCGATGATGTCCACGATCTGGCCGTTGGTCGTTTGACCGGCGCCATTCAACTCGTCAGCGGTTCCGGGCAGTGCTGTGCCGGAGAACTCAAGACGAATGCTTTCGAGCGAAGCAGCATCATCGATCGGCCGCGCCGACGTCGGCTGAATCGCGGCGGCCTCGATCATGTCGGCTTTCACTTCCGACGACATGGCCATCGCGGTGGCGCGCTCGCGGTTCTCCCGGATCACCACCATTCCCATCGCACTCTCTTCCTTGATGATCTCGCCGACTTCGGTGATCCACGATGTCGTGCTGATGCCGGAGTACTTCATCTCCATCTTGAAGGCCGGCACAGGCTTGTCGAGGATGCGTATGACTTCACGCTTGCCGATCCGAACGGTGGCGAGGCCGTTCGTGAGTGTGGCGGGATCGAAGATCTGAACGTCGCGCGAAACACCTTCCTCCAGGCCCAGTGCGAGGAGGCGTTTGGGAAGGTTGAGGCCGAGCACTGGCGTTTCTTTCAGATCGAAGGTTCGCGCGCGCTCGCCGGTGGCCGTGATGATGCGAACGGCCAGACGGGTCGGCGTTTCCAGTGTTCCCTTGATCGAAATCGGGCCGGTGCCAGGGTCGAGCGAGAAAGCGAAGTCCTGAAGCTGATACTGAGGGTCCACGTTCACTTCGGTATGGAGGTTCGAAGCGGCCGTGGCGCCCATCAACGTCAACAAGATCTGACCATCTTCCTGGAGCTTGTAACCACCGGATCTTTCTGTGGTCTGGCTGACCGAGAATCCGATTTTCTCTCCGCGGTAGTAGATGCCGTTCCAGCGCGCGCGGTCGCCGTACGCTGCCAGATCGCTGGTGAGCGCCAAAGCGGTTTGCTCCGTGGCCTTTCGCACCACCAGCGCCATTGCACCCACCCAGACGATCAGAGTGAGGATGGAAAGCGGCGCCGACCACCCTTTGGGAAGCGACGGCCAGCGTGTGAGAAGTCGTTCGATCAAGCGTGGGCGGGATTATAGGGAAATAGGGTGAAACACCTTCCCCTGTACGATTCGATCATCATGCAGGGACCAGCCCGGTTTGACCTTGGGAATCAAATCCTGAGCCACGACGAACAGCGCGAGATCGCGATCCAACTGCGTGCGGGCGCGATCATCATCTATCCGACGGATACCCTCTATGCGATCGGCTGCCTAGCGTCGAATGCCGGCGCGATCGAGCGATTGAGAGCGGCGAAAGGCCGCGAGGAAGACAAAGCGCTCCCCGTGATTGCGGCCGACCTATCTCAAGCACGCGCTTTGGCCTCCACCTGGCCTGACTTGGCGAGAATGCTGGCCGAGGATTTCTGGCCCGGACCGTTGACCGTTGTTGTTCCCGCAGCATTGGATCTTCCAGAGCCGCTGCTCGTCGGATCCTCGGGAATCGCGGTGCGCGTTCCCGCATCAGACGCCGCGCGACTCCTGGCCAGACTCGCCGGTCCCCTGGTCTCCACATCGGCGAATCGCGCCGGGCAGCCGCCTTGTACCTCTGTGCAGCTTGCGATGGCGGCGTTTCCTGCCGCGACGCTCGTGTTCGACGTGGGCCAGTTGGATGGCGCGCCCTCGACGATTGTCGACCTGACTCATCCCGCACCGGCGTGGCGCATCCTGCGCGCTGGACCCGTCAGCTCCGAATCGATCGCTTCGAGCATCTCCGACCGAATGCCTCGCTGATAGCAAGGGCCAGGAGCGGGGTCGGGACGATGTCCCGGTGTAGCCTTCTTGTACCCCTTGAGTAACAAAATAAAAACAGAAGCAAACGAACGCGCCCTGATCTGCGGCACGTATCGCACCAGCCGTGACCGAGACGCCGCCGCGATTTCACTTGAAGAGATGAGGCTGCTGGCGGAGAGCGCGGGCGCCTTCATCGTTGAAGTGATCTCTCAGGAGCGTAAGCGCCCCGACTCCGCGACGTACTTCGGCAGCGGCAAGGTCGAAGAGCTGAAAGCGTTCGCCGAGGAACACAAGGTCACCATCGTTATGGTGGATGCCGAATTGTCGCCGGTGCAGGCGCGCAACCTTGAGTCAGCGCTCGACGTGAAGGTTCTCGATCGCACCGAGTTGATCCTCGACATCTTTGCCCAGCGAGCGCGATCTCGAGAAGGTCGGCTTCAAGTTGAACTGGCCCAGCTTCAATATCTAATGCCGCGTCTGACCGGGAAGGGCGTTTCGCTTTCGCGCCTTGGCGGCGGCATCGGCACCCGGGGTCCTGGCGAAACGAAGCTTGAAACCGACCGCCGCCGTATCCGGACCCGTGTTTCCGTGCTCAAGGACTCGATCGAGCATGTCCGCCGCGAACGTGGTACCAGGCGCGAAGGCCGTCGGCGACGCGCGGAACCCGTGGTTTCTCTGGTCGGCTACACAAACGCGGGGAAGTCGAGTCTTTTTCGTTCGCTCACCGGCGAAACGAAAGTGGAAGTCTCCGACCGTCTCTTCATGACGCTCGATCCGCTGATGCGCGGCGTGAAGATCGGCGAGCGCGAGAACATCGTTCTGGTCGACACTGTTGGCTTCATCCGAAGCCTGCCGCATGGGCTCGTCGCCGCTTTCCGAGCCACTTTGGAAGAAGTGATCGAGGCCGATCTGGTTCTTCATGTCGTCGACGGGACCGACCCCGAGATGGCGCAGAAGGAGAAGGCCGTGCGGGAAGTCCTTGAAGAGATAGGCGCAGACGAAACTCCAAACCGCCTTGAAGTCCTGAACAAGATCGATGGCGCCGACGACGCCGCCCGCGCGGCCCTGCGCGCCGAGCGCCCAGAGGCGATTCAGGTTTCAGCACTGACCGGCGAGGGCCTCGATGCGCTCAAGAAACGGATCGCAGAGATGCTCGATATGCTCCCGCGACCCGTAACCATCCGCATCGATCCCAAGGACGAACGACGCATTGCGAGCGTTTATCGGCATGCGAAGGTTCTGTCGCAGACGCGTGACGAGTACGGTCAGGTCATTCTGGAAGCGGAAGCCACGGCGCGCGCTCTGCTCGCGATCGCGTGATGAAACGGTCCCGATCGATGTCTGTCCATGGTCCCCGCGGGGCGTCGTCTCTTCGCGTCGTTCTCATGCTTGCCGTCGCAATCCTGGTCACGGCCTGCGGGAAGACCGTCGAAGCGCCGCACATTGATGATTCGGACTACATCACTC
>JBDSLN010000476.1:0-6357 GCA_039916365.1 Vicinamibacteria bacterium | reverse complement strand
CGGTTGGCGAGGCCTATGTCGCGAAGTATTTCCCGCCCGCGGCCGAAGCTCAGATGGCCGAGCTGATCGAGAATCTGCGCGGTTCGTATCAGGAGAGGATCGCCAAGTCCGCATGGATGGACGAAGTCACCCGCAAGGCGGCCCTGGTGAAGCTGGCCGCGTTCGAGCCGCGGATCGGCCACCCAGTCGAATATGTCGACTATTCGTCGATGATGATCAGCCGCACCGATCTGCTCGGCAATGCGATGCGCAGCGCCGAATTCCAGGAGCATCTGCAGCTCGAGCGCTTCCCCAAGGCGGTCGACCGATCGCTGTGGAACATGACGCCGCAGACGGTGAACGCCTACTACAACCCGCTGGCGAACCAGATCACTTTCCCTGCGGCGATCCTGCAGCCGCCCTATTTTGATCCCGCCGCCGATCCGGCGGTGAACTATGGCGCGATCGGCGCGATCATCGGGCACGAAATGGGCCACGGCTTCGACGATCAGGGCAGCCAGTTCGGCCCGACCGGCAAGTTCGAGAACTGGTGGACCGACAGCGCCAAGAAGGCGTTCAAGGAACGCACCAACGCGCTTTCGGCCCAATATGACGCCTATGAACCGATTCCCGGCACGCACATCCAAGGGGCACTCACGCTCGGCGAGAATATCGGCGATCTCGGCGGCGTCGAGGCGGCCTATGGCGCGTTCCAGCGCTATCAGGCGAAGCACGGCAGGGCCAAGGTGATCGTCGGCCTAACCGGCGACCAGCGCTTCTTTCTCTCCTATGCCCAGGCATGGCAGGCCAAGGCGCGCGAAGGCGCGCAGCGGCAGGCCCTGCTCACAGATCCGCACAGCCCGGCCAAGTTCCGCGTCAACGGCATCGTTCGCAATGTCGACGCTTGGTACACGGCGTTCAACATCAAGCCAGGCGACGCGCTGTACCTAGCACCCGAGAAGCGCGTGCATATCTGGTAGGCCGAATCTCCGCCTCTGATCTCTCAGGCCTTGCCCGCGCGACAATCGGGACATGACTCACGCGAGATTGCGGCGTTTGAGGACGCGCGCATGATGGTTTCAAGATCGGCCCACTTTCCGTCGGGCCCGAGAATCTTTTCGCACTGACCCAAATCTGGGGATCGAACCCTCGGTTGGAGTGGTGAGACCGGACCTCAGCATCGTGAGGGCGGCATACGTGACGACCGCCACGACGACCCAGCGCAGGACATCCAGGGGCAGGGACTTCACCACGAGGCCGGCGATGAGGACTCCGGGAATTCCGCCGATCGTCAAACCCAGCGCGGCCCGCACGTTGTAGCGACCCTTGTCGATGAACCTGAATCCGCCGATCATTGCGACCATGGCCCCCGCACCCATCATGATGGGGAAGGCCGCGCGCGGATCCATTCCGAGCAGGCTGAGCATGATGAGACAAGGGGCGTAGTGGCCGATGCCGACCATCACCAGCGCCCCCAGAACAAGGATGATCGCGGTGGCGATCAGCAACTTCCCGCTCGACAAACCGAGTGCCGTGCCACCGCCGGGAAAGAGCCCAAGCTGGCTCATCGCCATGAACGTCGCGGCCAGCAGCAATCCGACACCCATGCCGATCTGGATAGGCCGACGGGGGAGCCTGGTCACGACGCCCGCACCCAGCCATCCGCCCATGACGGTGGCGGCAATCAAGGTCAGCAGGACGGTTGAATCGACGCTGACCACCGCGATGAAAATGAGAGCCTGGATCACCACCGGAAGGGCGTGGCCCGCGATCATCGTTCCGGGGATGTCTTCGTCCGGCACCAGGCGGAGAGCCTTGAACGCCGCGGTGGTCGTGGCGAAGGAACCGATGCCCAGCGTATCGAAGAAGTTGGTCACGAACCCGATCACGACCAGCACGAGGTTTGGGCGCCGCGCTTCGTTGGAATCAATCGCCCTCGCCCGCAGAACACGGCCCGCCCATAACGTCGCGAAGGCCAGACCGGTGGCGCAAATGAGGAGGAGAAGTGCGACGCGAACTGCCACGGTGGAAATGAGCCCTCTGAAAAGCGGACGTGACCCGGAAACGGCGCAGCGGATCCAAGGATGGGGGATGCTAACCCGCCCACAAGTAAACTTCCGTGATGAAGACTCTCATGACCGCCGCTGCGGCGACCCATAAGCGCTGATGGCGAACATTCTCCAGCGACTTCCCGTTGGCCAGAAGGTCGGCATCGCGTTCTCCGGTGGGCTCGATACGAGTGCCGCGCTTCATTGGATGAGGGCGAAGGGTGCGATCCCCTACGCGTACACCGCGAACCTCGGCCAGCCCGACGAGACCGACTACGACTCGATCCCGCGCAAGGCGATGCAATACGGCGCTGAGAACGCGCGACTGGTCGACTGTCGTGCGCAGATGGTCGCGGAAGGCATTGCCGCGCTGCAGAGCGGCGCCTTTCACATCACCACCGCCGGCGTTCCGTACTTCAATACGACTCCGCTCGGCCGCGCCGTCACCGGCACCATGCTGGTGGTCGCGATGAAGGAAGACGACGTCCACATCTGGGGCGATGGCAGCACCTTCAAGGGGAACGACATCGAGCGCTTCTATCGCTATGGCCTGCTCGCCAATCCGAATCTCCGCATCTATAAGCCGTGGCTCGATCAGCAGTTCATCGACGAACTGGGCGGGCGCAAAGAGATGTCTGATTACATGAGCAAGGCCGGGTTCGAGTACCACATGAGTTCGGACAAGGCGTACTCGACGGACTCGAACATTCTCGGCGCGACCCACGAAGCGAAGGATCTGGAGTTTCTCGACAAGGGCATCAAGATCGTGCAGCCCATCATGGGCGTCGCGTCGTGGCGCGAGGATGTTGACGTCAAAGCAGAGACCGTTTCCATCCGTTTCGACGAAGGTCGCCCGGTGGCGCTGAACGGCAAGACCCATGACGATCAGGTCGCGCTGATGCTTGAAGCGAACGCGATCGGCGGACGCCACGGTCTCGGCATGTCGGATCAGATCGAAAACCGAATTATCGAAGCCAAGAGCCGAGGCATCTACGAAGCTCCCGGGATGGCGTTGTTCTTCATCGCCTACGAACGCCTGGTGACCGGTATTCATAATGAAGACACCATCGAGCAATACCGCGAAAGCGGCCGCCGACTTGGACGTCTTCTCTATCAGGGCCGCTGGTTCGATTCGCAGGCGCTGATGCTCCGCGAGGCGGCACAGCGCTGGGTCGCGCGTCTCGTCACCGGGGAGGTCACGGTCGAGCTGCGTCGCGGCAACGATTATTCGATCCTGAATACGGAGAGTCCGAACCTCACCTACAAGCCCGAACGATTGACCATGGAGAAGGGTGAGAGCGTTTTCTCGCCGCTGGATCGCATCGGTCAGCTCACCATGCGCAACCTCGACATCACCGACACCCGCGACAAACTGATGACGTACGTCAAGACCGGTCTGATCGCGCCATCGCTCGGGTCGTCGATGCCCTTGCTCACGGACAGAGAGCGCGACAAGGCTCCTAAGAAAAGTTAGGGCGCGGGCCGCCAGGGTCTTCCTTCTCTTCGCGACCCTGATCTGCATCGCCAGCCTAGAATGAAACTGTGATCGAACGAATGCCGGGGCCGGATGAACTTGCCCGGTGGCGGGAGGAATTTGAGGCTGCGGCACGAAGGCCGCTGAGGCTTCGAATGAAGTACGCCTTTGTGAGGACGTATAAGCCAGTTCTCGACGACGCACCCTGTCGCAGCTTCGAAACGATGGCCGCCTACCGCGACTGGTGCCAAAAGGAACTGCCGGAATGGCTTGGCTATGGCCGCACGATTTGACTACGCGCAGGCCGAAGAGATCCGGGACGTGTTCGCGCGCCACGGCGTCCGATATCTTTTTATCGGAAAGTCGGGCGCTGTGCTTCTCGGGTATCCAGACACCACCCAGGATGCCGATCTCTTCGTCGAGAAAACAAATGAGAACGGCGAAGGTTGTGTCGCGGGGCTGCGTGAACTGGGCTTCGATCTCTCGGATATAACGGAGGGGGAGATCCGTCGTGGAAAGGATTTCGTCCAGCTGAAGAACGGACCCTTTGACCTCGATCTCGTGTTCGCGCCAGATGGAATCGAGTCGTTCGAGGCCGCTTGGAGAAACCGGATCGACACGGAAGGGTTCCCGGTCTGCCACCCCGACGACATCATTCGGAGCAAAGAGGCAGCCGGGCGGGCCAAAGACATCGAGTCCCTCCCGCGCCTTCGCGCCTTCCGCGACTACTGGAAGTCACAGCGACCCTGAGAGCTGGGTGAGCGATAAGCCTAGCCGCGCAGCATGCCGGCCCCGCACGAAGGCGATAGCATCTGCCGATCAAGATTCATCTCGTCGACGGAACGTACGAACTCTATCGGTCGTACTTCGGCGCGCCCAAGTCCCAGGTGGCGGGCCATGAAGTGGGAGCGACGCGCGGGATCCTTTCGTCGCTGCTGTCGCTCGTGCGCGAAGAGAGCGTCAGTCACGTCGCGGTGGCCTTCGACCATGTGATCGAGTCCTTTCGCAACGATCTGTTTGCCGGCTACAAAACCGGGGAAGGGATCGAGGAGGACCTGTTCTCGCAATTCCCGCTGGCTGAGCGCGCGAGCCACGCGCTCGGGATCGTGACCTGGCGCATGATCGAGTTCGAGGCCGACGACGCTCTCGCCTCCGCGGCCGCCCGTTGGACCGATGCGCCCGGCGTGGAACAGATCCTCATCTGCACTCCGGACAAGGATCTCGCACAATGCGTGAGCGGCCAGCGCGTGGTGCGCTTCGATCGGATGCGCCGCCTTCTTATGGACGAGGCGGGAGTCCATGAAAAGTTCGGGGTGGCTCCGGCATCGATTCCGGATTGGCTCGCCCTCGTGGGCGATTCGGCGGACGGCATCCCCGGCATTCCACGCTGGGGTAAGAAGGCCGCGTCCACCCTGCTTGAGCGATTCGGGACGATCGAGAATATTCCCGACGATCCGATGAAATGGGGCGTTGATGTCCGCGGCTCGGCATCTCTCGCGGAAAGCCTTTCGGGTCGTCGTGAGGACGCCGCCCTCTACAAGATGCTCGCGACACTGCGCCTGGACGTGCCTCTCACCGAGACGCTGGACGATCTCGAGTGGAAGGGCGCTCGACGCGATGAGTTGCAAACGCTGTGCGACGAGATCGGCGACCCCGGCTTTCTTTCGCGCGTCCCGCGTTTTCGCCAGTAGAACTAGAAGCTCACCATGCGCGTGAACTTCACCACCAGGCTGCGGCCGGCGGCGGGTGCGTCTGGGGTATCAAAGGACTGCTCGTTGAAGACGACGTACAGGTCCGAAAGCGGCCGGTGAATGAAGTTGAACCGGATGTTGGTATTCCGAAGCTTCTGGTCGTAGTCGTATTGAATCAGGGCATCGAGAAACATACTGCGGCTGAAGGAGTAGTTGGTCCGAACCGTCAGCAGGCTCTGAACGAAATGCGCATTCAGGGGATCGAGATCGACCTTGGTCCTTGAGAGCCCCGCCTGGATAAAGAAGCGGTAGTTTGGCCTCACGCGGATCTGGGGAGAGATGTTGGTCTGGCGGCCATTCCAGAGTCCGCCTTTGCCAAGGTCGAGATTGAACGACAGGGTCCGACTTGGATCGGTGTTGAGCTTGAGCTGGTGTACATGCCAGTCGTAGAACCCGGCGGGGATGGGCGCGTAGTTGCGATTGATCCTGAAGGGCCGGGCCAGGGTGTCGGCCTGGGGGTTTGCCGAGTACTCGAAGAAGCCGCCGTTGTTCAGGAACACCGTGAGGCCGTTGTGGAGTTTCTTGGCCAGGAAGTTGCCGTGGAGGTCGTCGAAGTAGCTCCAGACGATGTGGGGATGGAGTTCGCGCACCCCGTACTTCTTCAGAGCCTTCGGCCGTGGGCGCAGGCCCATGTCCGTGAACGTCTTGCGGATTCCCGTGCGTTTCAGATACCCGAGTTCGTCGTTGAACTGAGGATCGATCTGCATGTAACCGGCCTTCACATGGGTGAACTTGCCCTCGCGATTCAGCGATGTTCGAAAGACCGACTGGCCACCCGTGCGCCCCGGACTATCGCTGGTGAGGGCATAAGCGCTCCAGTCGAGGTTGCCGGGAAAGCGAACCGTGGCGTCGAGCCCGTAGACCCGGTTGAAGCTGTCGCTGCGCCCGGTGGCCTGCCGGGTCATGAAGATGGCGCCCACGTCCGAGTTCTTGAGGATATTGCGTCTGATCCGGAGGACGCCCCACAGGTTCGATGGCTCGTTCAACGCTTCCTTGGTGTGGACAAAGAGTCCGCCGACGCTGAAGCCTCCCAGGCGTCCCGTCAAACGGCCTCCCGCGGTGATCGGAATGGGCGTCCCCGCGGCGCTGAGCCCGATGCGCCGGG
>JBDSLN010000475.1:0-6519 GCA_039916365.1 Vicinamibacteria bacterium | reverse complement strand
AGGGCGGCGACGATCTCGTCGGCAAGCCGGCGTTGATGGACATCGAAGTGGGGAAGGGTCGCGTCATCGCCTTCGGCTTCGATCCCATTCATCGCTATCAAACGGAGTCCGATTTCCGTCTCGTCTGGAACGCCATCCTCAACTGGAACGACCTCCCGCCCAATCCGCCTCCGCCCGCCAGGTAGTCGGTCGCTTCCACCCTTCGACGACGACGAAAACGGACAACCGCTCAGGGACCACCGCGAAGCCGACCGACTCCCGTTTCGAAAGTGCCTCAAATGGCCTATAAATCGTCACGGCTAGGGGTTACACCGCTTTCCCTGTAAGAAGGATCATCAGGGGAGCGTTTCCCGCCTGCAACGAAAGAAAATCTATGAAGACCGAACGTCCGATCTCCCCAACCTGGCTTGTTCCGGGTTGCGCCGTTGCCCAGGCCCGTTGCTTTGATGCGGCGAGCGTTCCCGCCAAGAAGGGCGCGCCCGTTGACGTGATCCTCGAAGGAAGGCGCACCGTTTTGGACGTCTTCAAGCAGGACAGCACCCGTTCGACCTGGGGCGTCCAGGAAGCGCGCGACGGATTCCCCCCGGTCTCCGGCCTTCTTGACCAGCGCGGAAGCTGCGTCAGTTGTGGACGCGCGATCGTGCGAACCCACGTGAGCGAGCTGGGCGAAGTGATGGTCGGGCACTAGTCCGGCGACCGTGGGTCACTCCGCCGGCTTGCAGGAGTGCTCGGTGATCTGGGCGCGCTTTGATCGGAAGAGCTTGATCCACTCGTCCACGCTGACCGGGGGCTTGTCCTTCGCCGGATTCGCGCTCGGGTCACTGCTGCGCACCTCGATGCGCGCGGTCTCGAACAGGTCGCGCAACTGGTCGTCGCTGATCTGATTGAGCAGGTCGGCCAGGAAGGCACGACCAGCCTCGCTGATGCGCGGATTCGCCAGCCCGCCGAAAAAGGGTCCCTTGATCTCGGCGATACATTTGTCCCGATCCTTCCAGACCGGCACCTTGGACCAATCGGCAAAGCTCACTGAGTTCTTGGATTTATCAAAGAGATCGGCCTTGCCGAAGGTCAGACCCAGGTCGTGGACCATCAGAATGGGCGCCCTGCATCCGGTGCGCCCAACCCTCTGCCCCTTGGGACAAAGGATGCGCTGGTTGTCGGGCTTGCTGTCGCCGTGCTGAATGAACGCGCCCAGAAGCTTTAAAGCGTCGCGGTGGATGCGCTCGTCCGGAGGAGCATCGGGTGCGACGATGTCCAACTCTGCCCACTTCCAGCCCGAGCCTTCCGCGATCTCGATCGCCTGACCGGGCAGCTTTTGCTCGATCGCAGCCGGATCGAACATCTCCTCGCCGCCGGGCTTTGGACCCAGCTTCCACGGGTCAGACGAGCAGCCCGTGCACTTCACCCGCACCGGGTACATGTGGTCGGCGGGGAAGCCAAGTGCTGCAAAAAGACGCGTCGCCAAAACCTCGCCGTACACCTCGGGATTTCGCTCTCCATACTTGACCTTGAGCTCATCGCCGTCGGCCGTCGTGCATGTGAATTTCGGCGACTTGCCGTTCATCACCTTGTGGACGTACTCGCAGGTGATGAGTTCGCTCGGCGCGAAAGACTTCGTGCCCGGGGGGCCCAGCTTGAAATCGAATGACTTGACGTCTACCGCCGACCAGACCGACCCTCGGCCGATCATGTCTATCCGCTCCTTCTCGGTCAGGCCTTCGCCCGGCGGCAGAGGCTTGAGCTTCGGTCCGCACGCCCCTGCCGCGAACACCGTCACAAGGATGGTGATTGAGAACCGCGCGTAACCCCCGATGGCCGTGCGTCCGACCTGCGGGATTTTCTCCGGTGAAGGACGCTCGCTCATATCGAAACCATATCCCATGCCCGAAAGGGAGCCCCCGTCAGGCCCACTATGATGGCGCGATTGTAGGACGCAGAGGTCAACTCGCCTTTGCGGCGAATGGAGGCTTTGGCATGAGTCATTTCCGGATTGCTGGTTTGTCGTTCCTGTTGTTGGGTGCTCCCGCTCTTGCTCTTGCCGATGATGCCGCCGTGCGCGGCTTCACCCCTGAGAGTGCGGCCAGGCAGAAGCAGTGGGAGGAGAAACTGCGGGCGATTCCAAATCCCGACAATCTCCGCGAGTCGATGCGCGTGCTCTCGGCCCGCCCCCATCACGTGGGCTCGGCCTACGGCAAACAGAACGCGGAGTGGATCCTCGCCCGCTTCAAGGAATACGGCTGGGACGCGAAGATCGAAACGTTCGACGTGCTGTTCCCGACACCCAAGGAGCGTTTGCTAGAGATGGTGGAGCCGAAGCATTTCACCGCCTCGCTCGATGAGCCGGCCCTGGCCATCGACCCCACATCAGGTCAAAAGACCGAGCAGCTTCCCACCTACAACTCATATTCGGTCGACGGCGATGTGACCGCACCCCTCGTCTTCGTGAACTACGGCCTGCCCGCGGACTATGACCGCCTCGAGCGCCTGGGCATCTCGGTGAAGGGCGCCATCGTCATCGCCAAGTACGGCGAGTCGTGGCGTGGCATCAAGCCCAAGGTGGCCGCCGAACATGGTGCTATCGGTTGCATCATCTACTCCGATCCCAAGGACGACGGTTACTTCGTGGATGATGTCTTTCCGAAAGGACCGATGCGTCCGCCCACCGGAGTGCAGCGGGGAAGTGTCATGGATGTTTCCTCCGCCTGGCCGGGCGATCCCCTGACCCCCGGCGTGGGAGCCACGAAGGAAGCGATCCGCCTCGACCGCAAAGACGCGAAGAGCCTGACCAGGATTCCCGTTCTCCCCATCTCCTACGGTGACGCACAGCCTCTGCTCGAAGCGCTGGGCGGTCCGATGGCCCCGGTGGAATGGCGCGGTGCCCTGCCCATTTCGTATCACGTAGGTCCGGGGCCGGCGAAGGTTCATCTGAAGCTCGCCTTCAATTGGGACTTGAAGCCGGTGAATGACGTCATCGCCCGGATTCCCGGCTTGGAGCATCCGGAGCAGTGGGTGGTGCGCGGCAATCATCACGACGCGTGGGTCAACGGCGCTGAGGATCCGATCTCCGCGATGGTGGTGCTTCTCGAAGAGGCGCGCGCGATGGGTGAGTTGCTCAAACAGGGCTGGAAGCCGAAGCGGACCATCGTCTTCGCGGCCTGGGACGGCGAGGAGCCGATGCTGCTCGGTTCCACCGAATGGGCCGAAGCTCACGCGGCTGAGCTCCGCGAGCACGCGGTTGCCTACATCAACACTGACGGCAATGGTCGCGGATACCTGAACATCGGCGGCTCTCACACCCTGGAACGCTTCGTCAACGAAGTGGCGCGTGACATCCAGGATCCGGAGAGCGGGGTCTCGGTGCGCGATCGCCGAAAGCTGGCAGGCATTGCTCAAGGCAGCGCCGATTCTCGGAGCGAACTCCGGTCGCGACGCGATCTCCGCATCGACGCGCTCGGGTCGGGCACCGACTTCACCACGTTCCTCGATCACCTGGGTGTGCCCTCGATCGACCTCGGTTTCGGCGGTGAGGATGATGGCGGCATCTACCATTCGATCTACGACGACTTCTACTGGTACACCCACTTCTCCGACAAGGATTTCGTGTACGGCAGGACGCTCGTCCAGACCGTGGGCACCGCCGTCCTTCGTCTTGCCGACGCCGACCTGCTGCCGTTCGAGTTCACCGGCCTTGCCGACACGGTGAAGATGTATCTCAAAGAGCTGCGCGCGCTCTCCGATGGCGAGCGGAACAAGATCACCGAACGCAATCGTCAGATCGAGGAGGGCGTTTTCAAGGCCACCGAGGATCCTCGCCGCAAGACCGTGGCGCCCTTGTCGGAAGCGGTGCCGCCCTATTTGAACTTCGCCCCCATGGACAACGCGTCGATGGCGCTTTTGCGCAGTGCCGAGCGTTACGAAACGGCGCTTGAGAAGGCGTGGGCGAAAGGCGTTCCGGCAGCGACCCTGCAGAAGCTGAACCAGGGTCTCAAGAACACCGAGCGTCTCCTGACTGATGATGGCGGCCTGCTGCGTCGGCCCTGGTACAAGCACCTGCTCTACGCTCCCGGCGTCTACACCGGCTACAACGTGAAGACTGTGCCCGGGGTGCGGGAAGCCATCGAGGCCAAGGCCTGGGCCGAAGCCGACGCGGAGATTCTGCGCGTGGCCAAGGCGCTGATGGCCGAAGCTGAGTTCGTAGACGGAGCCGCCGCTGAGCTTGAGGGTAGCGTTCCGCGAATGAAGTGATTCGGGATCGGATTCAGTGAGCGTTCCGGACTATGCCAGTGTTCCGTCGCGGGTCGGCTTACCGAGCTGGCACAGCAATTGCCCACGCAAAGAGCGGTGAAGAACGTCAACTCGGGCTGGGCGATTCTGCTGAACTGGATACGGCAGATCGGGGAGATCATGCGCCATTGGATACGGCGTATCCGGGAGGCCATACGCCGGGACTGGTCCAAAAAGAGAATCGCCCAAGGCGCGCTGGCGTTGCTGGCCGTGGGGCTCGTCGTCCTCATGCTGTTGTTCGATTGGAACTGGCTGCGCGGTCCGATCGAGCGGTACGTCACGAGAAAGACCGGGCGGCAATTCACCATCGCCGGCAACATCGACGGATCCGTCTTTCCGCTCACACTCCGGCTGCGCCAGGTCCGTTTCGAGAATGCATCGTGGTCGCAGGACCGGCAGATGGCCTCGATCGAAGAGCTCGAGTTTCGACCCCATTTCTGGCGGTTGGTCAACGGCGAGCTGGTGGTCGACAAGGTGAGGGTCCTCTCGCCGGATGTGTTGCTGGAGCGCACCCGCGACGCCAAGCGCAACTGGGTGTTCGGCCAGTCGGACGACCCGGATGCCAAAGCTCCAAGGATCACGAGTCTTGCCGTCGACCGCGGCATCATCCGAGTCCGCGATGCGGTCAAAGAGCTCGATGCGCTCGTCCAGGTGCGAACGGACCCGCAATCCACGGGGCCGGACGCTGTATTGCCAACCCGGATCGAGTTCTCCGGCAATTACCTGAAGGTGCCGTTTAACGGTGTTGCGAGGATCGGAGACCTGCTGGCGCTGCACGCCGCGGGAAAGCCCTATCCGCTGCGGGGCAACGCGACGTTCGCCGAGACTCATGTCGAGGTCGACGGCACCTTCGCCGACATCCTGCGGCTGGATGGCCTCGACGCTCAAGTGAAGCTTGTCGGGCCCGATTGGTCCAAGCTGTTTCCGGTCATCCCCGTGGCGTTGCCCCGTTCGCCGCCGTATGCGCTCGACGGCCACATGAAGAACGACGGCGATCGCTACGCCTACGAGCCGTTCAATGGCCACATCGGCAAGAGCGATATCTCCGGGTCGGCGATCTATACGGAAGGTGCTGCGACCCGCCGCCCTCACCTCGGCGCCGACTTTCACAGCACGCTGCTGGATTTCAAAGACCTCGGTCCCATGATCGGCCTGAACTCAACATCGCCGGAGGCAGCTTCAAGCCGGCGCGCCGGCAAGGTGTTGCCGGACGAGCCGTTCAGCGTGGAGCGGCTCAACGTCATGGATGCCGACGTGACCCTCCGCGCGAGACAGATCCGCCGTTCGCAGGGGCTGGCGCTCGAGGACATGAACGCCCGGCTCAAGCTGGTCGCGGGTGTGCTGACGCTCGATCCTCTCGACTTCGGTTTTGCCGGCGGCAACATCGTCTCGCTCATCCGCCTCAATGCTCGGCAGGATCCGATCGTGAGCCAGGCCAACATCTCGCTGCGCGCCGTGAAACTCGAGGAGCTTTTTCCGACCATCGACCTGATGAAGGAGAGCCATGGCCTGGTGGGGGCGGTGATCAAGCTATCGGGACGCGGCAACAGCGTCGCCCGCATGCTGGCCAACGCCGAGGGCGAGGCGGGCTTCGCCAATTCGGGCGGCGCGCTGTCCAACCTGTTGATCGAGTTCGTGGGCCTCGACGGCGGCGAGATCGTCAAGTTCCTTACCAAAGGCGACCGCGAGACCGCCATCCGCTGCGGTGGCGCTCTGTTCGACGTCAAGGACGGCATCGGCACCACGCGCTCGTTCGTGTTCGACACGGTCGATACGCGGATCGACGGGTTTGGCGTCATCGACTTCAAGGATGAAACCGTGGATCTCCATCTGAAGCCACACCCGAAAGACAAGAGCATCTTCGTATTGCGCAGCCCGCTTCGCGTGAGCGGTCCCTTCTCCAACCCGAGTTTTTCCGTGCAGAAGAAAGGCTTGTTGAAGCGTGCCGGCGCAGCCGTCCTTCTGGGCATGCTGAATCCACTCGCGGCGTTGATCCCGCTGATCGAGGCCGGCAACGGCAAGGATGCCAATTGCTCCGAAGTATTAGGCAACACCGGCAGCGCCTTGCGCGAAGCGGAAACGCCGGTCAGGAAGACCCGTGTGAAAGGCGTGGCCAAGGAATAGCCGACCACGTTTCGATAGGCCCGCTGCGAGCCCACTTGATGACATGACTTCCGGGGGCGACGACGTATTCATCGCGTCGGACTATCGCATCAGCCCGTTCGACGGAGCGCC
>JBDSLN010000474.1:0-6116 GCA_039916365.1 Vicinamibacteria bacterium | reverse complement strand
GCCGCCCTGGGCCGCGGCAGCGAGGACCAGGAAGGAGAGAGTTGCCAAACGCAACATGACTAACTCGCAGTTCCGGGCTGACCGCGGAAACAACCGGCGATGTAAGGCGGCGAGGCCACGATGTGATAGTGATAAATCCCGGTGGGGAACTCGGCGGTCACTCCAACATGCCCATTGCAGGAGTCGAGCCCCGAGGGGGTCGCACCTCCCGGGTCGCGCGTCCCGTAGACCGGAAAGCCATCCAGCAGCACGCCCACCAGCCGGCTCGATCCCTGCGCCGTGAGATACAGCGGCTCAATGTGATAGTGGTACATCCCGTTTTGCTGAGGATGTCCGTTGTAGCGATCAAAGCTCAGAATCTCCGAAGTCAGCGGAGCGCGCATGGCCGCGTACTGATTGAACAGGGCGACGCCGTTGACGGCGACCCCCATCACTCCAAGGGGCGTGTCGCTTGCCGTCGTCGACGCGGGAGAAACCGGGACGCGCAGCACCATGTTCTGGGCCACGATCAGATTGGGATTCACCTGCATGCCTGCTTGGGGTGCTTCGTAGCCCGTCTTGCCCGGACCGAAGTAGGGACTGTTGTGATCGGGCACGGAGGTCGCGCGCAACACCACGAACGATCCCTCGAGCGACGCCTGCGTCCCGTAGAACTGGCCGTACATCGCCGGCAGACCCGCGGCCGATGAGGCCGGTGTCGGCGTGGGCGTCGGGGCGGTGACTGAGGTGCCAGCGGTCGTGGTGGGCGATGTGGCCGAGCCGCATCCAAACGAAAGTGCCACGCCTATGGGTCCAAGGATCCGACGGAGTTGATTGTCCATGGCCGGAAGCCTGATCCGCGGGCCTAACGATTGTCTTAAGGCCATGGCCGGAATCTGAATTGCCCGCCGGCCCGCGCTTACATGATCCTTACAAATCCCCGGCTCGCCTTCATGGAGCGCTTACGGAAACCAGCGTCACCACTGAAGTGCTTCCCGAGGTCTAGCTAAGCTAGTGGATCGCCGCCGCCGCCTTGAGCTTCGCGGTTCCGGCGTCGAGTGCGGCCACAATGCGCTTCGCCTCGGTCTCGAACATCGCCTTGTCTTTCTTTTCGACCGCTTCGCGCAACGCGGGGAAAGGCCACGGTGCGTAACCGGTGGTGAGACCGGGACCGATGAGTTGGTGCTTGAACCACGGACGACCCGGCAGACCGTCCTTGTTGAGGAAGGCGCGTTCGACCTGCGCGAGCGCGTCGCTCATCTTCGCGAAGGTCGCGGCCTCACCCTTGGCGAGCACCGCGTCGGTCGCGGCATCCACGACCTTGCCCGCGGCATCGAGATCGGCCACCGCGTTGCTGAGGCCGGTGAAGTCGGGTTCAAACGGATTCGCACCCGCGGTGCGCGCGCGACGAACGACATCGGTGCGGATCTCGTCGAGGTCATCCTTCATGGCGCCGCCGTAGTTGGCGAAGCGCAGAGGAGCTATGTCGGCGGTGGCGGTGCGGAAGGCCAGTAACCCCAGGTAGCGCGCGGCCGCCTGGTGGTAGATGAACTCCGGATCACCGAAATGGGACATCCAGTAGAAGTTGTCGTAGACCGAGTGATAGACGCCGTATGCGCCGCTGAAGCCGCCGTCCGTCGAAGGAATCCCGAGGTGATCCACGAAGGCGGTGTAGTCGGAGCCGGAGCCGAGGCGACCGAGCTGCAACTCGAAGGACGAATCTTTGGTGTCGAGGTGGACAGGTTCGGAGGAGGCCCAGCTGCTCTTTGAACGAGCTTCCCACGCTGCACCCACCGTGCCGCCTTTGCGTGGCTCGGGGACGGAGGCCGCGGCTTCGCGCACCGCTTCTCGAAGCGACGGTGTTCCTGAGGATCCAAAGTTGGGACCGGTGACGGCGACGTCCATGTTGAAGTACGCGACCGCCTTGCTCTGCAGCATCGCGCCGTTCTCTTCGGCCCATTCGGTCGATCCGACCAGACCGTACTCTTCCGCGTCCCATGAACAGATAAGAATGGTGCGCTTCGGCTTCCAGCCCGCCTTCACGGCAGCGCCCAGGCCGCGCGCGGCTTCCAGCATCGCAGCGGTACCGGAGTTCGGATCGACGGCACCCGGGGTCCACGCGTCACGATGATTGCCAATCAGGACCACCTGATCGGTGGCGCCGGGGATCTTGGCGATGACGTTGTAGATCGGCTTCAGGCCTTCGTCCATCTGGACATCCATCTCAACCGCCGCGCCGCCGGGGCCAATGTGATACGAGAAGGGAAGTCCGCCCTGCCAATCGTCGGGAACCCGCGGCCCGCCAAGATTGGTCAGAAGCTTCTCGGCCTCACGATAGGAAATGGGAAGCGACGGAATCTTCGGCACGTTGGTCATCTGATCGCGGGTGATTCGCTTTGCGCCCGCAACGGAGGGGAAGCCGCCAGGCGTCGAAGGGTCGCCAGGCTGAATCGAGAGGAACTGTACCGAGCCGCGCTGCAGTGATGAAGCCGGACGCATCGGACCGTTCGGATAAACGTCGCCCTTCATGTAACCGTCGTCCGCAGGGTCAGAGTAGATGAGCACGCCGATGGCGCCACGATCCTGCGCTTCCTTGACCTTGAGGCCACGGAACGCACCGCCGTACTTGACCAGCGCGATCTTGCCTTCGACCGAGATCCCCATGCCTTTCAGGCGCTCATGATCGGCCGGAGAGCCGTAGTTGACGTAGACGATCTCGCCATTCGCCTTGCCGGACGCGCCGTAACCATGGAACGCGGGGAACTGTCCGCGCGACGTCGAATCCTTGTCGCCGGGGAAGTTGTCTTCGCGCAACGAGAGTTCCTCGACGCGTGGCTCCACCATCTTGAGCGAGACGCTCTTTGGATGGTTCAGGAAGACGTCGTACTTCACCATCTCCGTTTCGAGGCCGAACTCTTTGAGCTTGGCATTCACCCAGTCGGCCACCTTCTTTTCGGCCGGCGTTCCCGCGACATGCGGATCCTCGGTTAACTGAGCAAGCCAGCGGCGCGCGTTGTCGGGCGTCGGGGTGTCGAGGAGGATCTTCTCGAAGACCGCGTTCGCGTCCGCGGTCGCCTTCGTGTAGCCGGCCGGCGTCTTCGCGGTATCGGCGGCGAGAGCCAGTGTGGGTGTTGCCGGGAAAGCGGCGAGAAGGGCTAAAGCTGAAAGACGGCGCGCGGTGCGCATTCGAGCACTCTCCTTGATGAGGGACGTCGGAGAGCGGACGCTAGCGCAGATCCAGCGCGATCCTCAAAGCCCGGCCAAGGAACTCGCCGGAGTCCGGCGGCTTCATTCGTGGCGGAGCGCCGATACCGGAGCGATGCGGGTAGCTCGGCGCGCCGGAACGTACGTTGCGATGAGCGCCGCTGCCGCGAGGATCGCGAACGACAGGGCCAGAACGAGCGGATCGAACGGACTTACCTGATAGAGCATCGAACTCACGAGCCGGCCGGAGCCGAGCGCCAGCAGGAGTCCGAGGATCAGGCCGGCGGTTGCGAGCGACGCCCCTTCACGCAGGAACAACTCGATCACCCCGCGTGAGGTCGAGCCGAGCGCCATGCGGATGCCGATCTCTCGCGTCCTCCGGGCGACCACGTAAGACTTGAGGCCGTAGATGCCGATGACGGCCAGGATGAGCGCGGCTCCTCCGAACAGCGAGAAGAGGCGCGCGCCGCTGCGGACGACCCAGAGCGGCAGGCTGTCGTCCCGGAACGACTGGAGCGTCGCCGCGGACACCACCGGCAGATTCGGATCGAGCGCGCGCAGTTCGCGTCTCACGCTCTGCACGAGGGCGGACGCGTCTTGCGGAACGGCGCTCTTGATTCGAACGTGAAGATTGAGACCCGACTGAAAGTTCGCGCCGAGAGGAACGTAGACGTAGGGCACCGGCGCCGCATCGAAGAGATCCTGTCGCAGCCCTGGTGCTATGCCCACGATCTGAACCGCGTCGCTCGGGACCTCAGCGTTCACATCCGTGCTCATCTTCACGCCTTTGCCGCCACCTCCGCCCTCCGCGAACTGAATCGTGCGACCGATGGGGTCCTCGTCACCGAAAAGCTGATGGGCCAAGGGTTCGCTGATGATCGCGGCACGCAACCCCGTGGTCCCCGTTTCCTCAGCGGTTTCAAATTCGCGGCCGCGCAGCATCGCGAGCCCCAGGGATTTGAAGTAAGAGGAGGCGATGATGACGTGTTGCGCATTGACGCCGCGCGCCGCGCCGGTTCCGTCGAATTCGGGCTCGCCGGCTTTTCGCACACGCCGTGAACTCGAGAACGATCCGAAAGGAACCGAGGAGGCAAGGCTCGCGGCCTCGACCCCCGGCATCGACCTGACGCGGTCGAGCACGGACGCGTACAGCTGTTGAGACCGAGGACCGTCGTAGCCCGCAAGTGCTGGATCGAGTTCGAAGAGAGCGCCCGACTCGAGCCGGAAGCCGGGATCCGACTCGGCCGCCGCCAGCGCCCCCCTGACAAAAAGACCGCCGGTCGCAAGCAGAGCAAGGCTCAATCCGATCTGAAGAACCACGAGCAGGTTGCGTGGCGCGAGGAGCCAGAAGCGGCCGCGCGCCGTGGAGAGAGAGCCGCCCTCGCCGGCCTGCTCCTTCAGCTTGGGGAACACGTCGAGGTTCGAGAGCTTGAGCGCGGGACCAAGACTCGAGAACACGGTGGCGAGGAGACAGAAGGTGAACGTTGCGGCCAGCACCCGGACATCCGGGGTCATGGGGAAGACGATGGTGAGCGGCGAAACCGCGATGAGCGACGACACCAGCATTCGGGTCAGGGCGTAGGCGAGGGCCAGGCCAAAGGCGCCACCAAAGAGCGCTAGAACCAGTCCTTCGGTTAACAGTTGACGAACGATGCGGCCGCGACTGGACCCCAGGGAGAGCCGAAGCGCTATCTCCTTCTGGAGCACCTCGCCGCGGGCAAGAAGCATGTTGGCGAGGTTGAAGCACGCGACGATCAGGACCACACTCGCGAGTCCGAGCAGAATTCCATTCGCCGCTGCGATGGGCGCTTCAGAGGATGGGCTCGTGCTCACGGACATTCGCGGCAGCGTGGTGAGTGTGATCTCGAAGTCCTTGTTCTCCGCCGGATAGGCACTTGCGAGACGGGCTCCGGTCAGCTTCACCTGGCTGGCCGCTCGCTCGAGGTTCACGCCCTCCTTCAACTGACCGACAAGAACCAGATCGTGATGATTGCGCTCGGCCAGCTTTTTCCCTTCGGCACTCGAATCCCTCTTCTGAAAATCGTTCAGCGTCGAGTCGTACATGCTGAGAGGGATCCACAGTTCGGGAGCGGCGAGCGCCATGGTTCCGCTGAAACCGTCGGGCGCCACCCCGATCACCGTGAAGTTCTTCGAGTTGATCCTGACCTGGGTGCCCAGCACCGTGGCGTCGGCGCCCAGCTTCTTCCACAGGCCGTAACTCAGGACAGTGACCGGCGCTTCGCGGCCCGGAGTTTCCTCCTCGGCGTTAAAGGCGCGCCCCATCATCAGGCGCACGCCGAGGGTTTGGAAATAGTTCGACGAAACCACATCCCCGAAAACCCGTCGCGTCACGTCGCCCTCGGTGAGGCCCAGGAGCGAGAAGTTGTGGGCCATGACGCTCTCGAAAGCTTCGTTGTTCTCGCGAATCTCCTTGTAGTCAGGGTACGAGAACGCGCGATAGGTGTCGGGCTTGGTCGTGTCTTTGTGAAAGAGACTGACCATGCGATCAGCGGCGATGCCGGTGACCGGTCTCAGGAGAATCACGTTCACCAGCGAGAAGATCGCGGTGTTGACTCCGATGCCCAGGGCCAGGATTCCCACCGCCACCCCGGTAAAACCCAGGTCCTTGCGGAGCCGTCGCAGGCTCAGCATCACGTCGTTCTTCAAACTCATAAGGAGTGCTCCAGTGCCATCTACTACGCGGAAGAGCCACCCAAAGTTCCAGGATGCCGAGCCGCTGATTCCGCACCGCGCAGTGGTTCACACCGATTCCAAACTGGAACGGTCGGCCGCTATGCTCCGACAAGACACTGACGGGCGGCCCAACCAGCGCGGAGAAAACATGCATTCACGATTGATTCCCACTGCGGCCGGCCTGGCTAGTCTCGGAGGCGCGGCGCTGGTCGTCGCCCAGACGGAGGCCCACAAGCATC
>JBDSLN010000473.1:0-6400 GCA_039916365.1 Vicinamibacteria bacterium | reverse complement strand
TCGTATCTTTCGCGTGGTTCCAGGCGATATTCAGCAGATAGCCGAACAACGCCTCGGGCTTGAGTCGCCCGAGCGCATCTACGTGGAAGGCTTCAACCAGCCGATCGTCAACCAGAACCGCCGGAGTCACATGCGCTAGGCCTTGCTCTTGAGCGCCGCCACGGTCTTCTGAATCCGCGCCTGCGTATTGTCCGAGAACCATCCATCAAGAAAATCGTCGAGCAGACCCGCGTCGTGATCCCGCATAGCGGCCACGGCACCCGCTCGGAGATATCCCTTGGTAATGCCGAAGGCGAAGGGATCCTTCTCCGCGAACTCGGCCAAACGTTCCTGGACGGTAGCGTCGAATGCTTCCGCGTCCACCACTTCATGAACGAGTCCGGCCTGGACGGCGGCATCGCCTTCAAAGTTCCGTCCAAGGAGTGCCACCGCAGCGTGCGCGTACGCGGGCGTCGCGGTTCGAAGCACCATCACCGCCCAGCGCGGCAGGGGCACGCCAACCTTGATCTCGTTGAGTCCGACGAGCGAACCCTTCTTGGCGACGCGCCAGTCGGCGGTCAGCGCGAGCAGGCATCCGCCCGCGACCGCCGCGCCATTGACCGCGGCAACCACCGGCTTCTTCAGCGCGAACAGGTCGGTCAGGACGTTGGAAAACTCCGTCATGAACTCGCCCATCTCGGGGCGGGAGAGTTCGGAAAGCGAGATGAGGTCGAGCCCAGGGGAGAACAACCTGGGATGTGCGGACGCGAGCAGGACCGCGCGCACAGACGGGTCGCCGCCCACCGTGCGCAAGGCCTGGGACAGGTCCGCCACCAGCGACGCGCTCATCGCGTTGCCGCGTGGTCCGGCCAGGCGGATCGTGCCGATCCCGTCCTTGATCTCAATCTGGATATGACTCATGGTCCTGGTCTGGCCTCTGACGTGTTTCGCTAAGCGAGTTCGGCGGCGAACGCCATCACGTGAAAACCGCTGTCCACGTGAATCACTTCACCCGTAATGCCGCGCGCCATGTTCGACACGAGGAAGAGGCCGGCTTCCCCCACTTCCTCCTGGTCGGTCGCACGGCGGAGAGGAGCGTTCGCGCGGTAGTAGTCGATCATTTTGGACATCCCGCCGACACCGGCACCGGCCAGCGTCTTGATCGGGCCCGCGGAAATGGCATTGACGCGGATTCCCTGCGGACCAAGGTCAGCCGCCAGATAGCGAACAGACATTTCCAGGGCCGCTTTCGCTACACCCATCACGTTGTAGTGCGGGACCACCCGTTCGCCACCCAGATACGACAGGGTGAGGATGGAGCCGTTGCGGCCCTCCATGAGCGGAGCCATCGCTCGGGAGATCGCGGTCAGGGAGTAAGAGGAGATGTCCTGAGCGATGTGGTAGCCCGCGCGCGAGGTGTTGAGGAACTGGCCGGTCAGCTCTTCACGCTGGGCGAAGGCGACCGAATGGACCACGAAGTCGAGGGAGCCAAGGTCGGCCTTGACCGACGCGGCAAGGGCTGCGATGTCCTCATCCTTGCTCACGTCGCACGGATAAAGGAGAGGATCCTGCAGTCCCTTGGAAAGCTCGTCGACGTTCTCCTTGAGCCGCTCACCCTGGTAGGTCAGTGCCAGCCGCGCGCCTTCACGCGCGCAGGCCCGGGCGATGCCCCAGGCGATCGAGCGCTTGTTCGCGACGCCGAGAATGAGGCCGTTCTTTCCTTCGAGGAGCATGGGATCTTTCCTTTAATGATTCGGACCGCTGAGCTTAGCGGATGCCATGCAGGTGCTGGGGAAGTAAGTGCTGACTCAGAGAAGAACGGCTTTGGTTTCCGTGAGGGGAGAAAAAGGGATCAGGTCGGGCAGGACCGCCAGCACCGCATTCACGGTGGCGACGTGAATCCCGGCCGCACGGATCTGAACCTCGCTGAAGTGAAGGTGGCGCTTGCGCCTCACCTCCGCTCTCAACGTGATGCGATCGGTGGTCGGCCCAACCGGGCTCTTGAATTCTGCGCCGACGCGGACCAGACGCGGACGGCCGCATCGCCCCCCACTTTCCCATGCCCAGACCGCCACAAGCTGTCCGGCCGCCTCGATCATCAACGAGGCGGGAAAGATGGGATCGGTCGGGAAGTGCTCGGGAAAAACCCAGTGTCCCGGGCCAAGGTCGACTTCACCCTCGATCACGGGGCCTTCGAATCGGGTCACCCGCGAGATTTGGCGCATGTGGCCAATGGGCAGGAAGGTGCGGTCGATGTCGATGAGGCTTCCGCGGGCGGATCCTTGCGATGGGGTCGGCAATGCGCACTCCTTCGAAAGACGGCGTACTCGATTTCTGGTGATTCTTCGAGAATACGCGCCACGCGACTGGTTTGGTTTTGCGTGTCGCCGAGCGGAGCGCCAGCAGCCGGCAGGAGTCTGCGCGGCAGAAGGACCAGGAGCGCCTAATCGTGGCGAAGCGCGTCGATCGGATTCACGGTCGCAGCGCGGCGCGCCGGAACCCAATGAGCAAGGATGGCAGCCAGGCCAAGGGTGGCAAACGTTGCGCCCACGGTCACGGGGTCCCAGGGTTTGACCTTGAAGAGCATGCTCGACATTGCGCGCCCGAGGAGGACGCCAAGCCCGAGACCCATCACGAGACCCAAGGCGGTGAGGCTCGCTCCTTGCGTCACCACAAGCTTGAGAATGTCACGAACCGAAGCGCCGAGCGCCATTCGTACGCCGATCTCGCGTGAGCGTTGGGCGACGAGAAACGCGGTGAGTCCGTACAAGCCCACGGCGGCGAGGGCGAGGGCCACCACACCGAGGGCCATGAACAGACCGGTGATGATGCGATTGCTCGCAAGTTCCTCCCACGCCACCTGCTCCACCGTCTTCGCTTCGTAGAGAGGCTGGTCGGGGTCGAAGGTGCGCAGCGATGCGCGCAGCACTGCCAACACAGACGTGGGGTCCGCGGCCCTCGCGAACACCACCATCGACCTTTCGGGGCGCTGGGCGAAGGGCAGGTAAGCCTGCGGCACTCCGGGTTCGTCCGGAGTCGGATTCGAGATGTTGGCCGCCACTCCGATGATCTCGACCCAGGGCGTCTCCGGACCACCGACTTGAATGCGAAGGCCCCGCGGGTCCTGCCCCTTGAACTCACGAGCCGCGAGCGCCTCGTTGATGATCGCCACCGCGGGCGCTCCCGGCGCGTCCGTGTTCAGAAACTCGCGGCCTTGATCGATGGGGATGCCGAGGGTCCGGAAGTAGCCGGGGGTCACCGAACTCACCACCGCGATCTTCGAGGCCTCGTCGGTCGAGCCTTCCCGCCGGAAGGCCAGCTGCTTCACGCGATCGAAGGTCGGAAGCTCCGTGCCGACCGTCACTCCCTTCGCGTTCGACTGACGCTCCAGGGCTTCGACGAGACCGGCCGCCCGCCGCGTGATGTCCTGCGGAGTCTTGTAGCGGGACTCGGACAAGTCGATACGCGCGCTCAGCAGGTCTTTCGTGTTGAATCCAACGTCGAAATTTTGAAGGGCGATGGCCGCGCGGATCGAAAGGCCGGACACCATCAGCAGTGCGGCGGCAAGACCAATCTGCATCACCACAAGACCGCGTCGACTCCGGCCCACCCGCCCCGAGGTCCCCGCACTCGATCCGGCTTCGCGAAGCACATTTGACAACTCCCTTCCCGCGAGCTGCAGCGCGGGAGCGAGGCCGAAGAGAAGGGGAGCCGCAAGGGCGAGGGCCGCCGAGAACGCGAGGACCCTGCCGTCGATGGTGACGAGGTCGTAGAACTGTTCGAAGGCTATGGCGCGCATGAACTGAATCCCCAACTGCGCGAGCACGAGGCCGAGGACCGCCCCAAGGAACGAGAGCACCACACCCTCGACCACGAGCTGACGCACGATCTGGCCGCGCTCGGCGCCGAGGGTGATTCGAAGCGCCATCTCGCGTTCACGGGTAGTGGCACGGGCCAGCATGATGCCGGCGACGTTGGCGCAGGCCACCGCGAAGACCAGGCACACCGAGACCACGAGCAGAGCGAGAATTACGTCGGTCCCGGCGCCGTACAGGCCCGCCCGGAGCGGAAGGGCGCTCGCGGTCCAGTCGCGATTGGTGCCTGGGTACTCCTTCTGCAGGCGCGAGGCGATGGTCGAAAACTCCGTGCTCACCTGCTCGATAGTGACTCCGGGATTGCGCCTTCCGGTGACGATCATGTCGCGCTGTTGCCGGTCCTCCGACCGCCCGGCCTGGGCGAGCGGAGTCCACAGGTCGATCTCGGAAAACCGTCCCAGTTCGATCGCGGGCGAAAGAATGCCGACAACCGTGGCGGCCCGGCCGTCAACACTCAACGTCTTCCCCACGATGCTGTGGTCCGACGCAAACTCGCGCTCCCAGAAACCGTGCGCGAGGAGAATGACAGGGTTTCCTCGGGCCACGTCCTCCGCAGCCAGGAAGCGACGGCCTTCGATGACCTGAAGGTCCCACACCCGGAACAAGCCTTCGCTGGCCGCGGCCACTGACACCCGCTGGGCATCTCCATGGCCGGTGAGGGCGCCCGTGCCCATCGACATCGCGACCAGCTCCTCGATGGTCTGGGACTGCGCCTTGAAGTCCAGAAAGTCGCCGTAGGAAAGGCGCGGACGATTCCCGTTCTGCTGCGGGTGGGCGGAGCGGGCCAGGATCATCGTCGTCTCGTCCTTCACCGGCAGAGGACGCAGGAGGAAGAAGCTGACGAAGCTGAAGATGACCGCGGAGAGGCCGAGGGCCAGGCCCAGGGTGCTGACGACCACCGCCGAATGACCCGGCTGGGTGCGGAGTTGCCGCACCCCGAGTTTCAAGTCGCGAAGCAAACCGGCCATGGCGGACCTCCCTGTGTGTTTGATAACGCGCCCCGAGCGACCAAGGTTCCCACCCGAGCCCAAGTAAAACAATCGGCTTTCTCGGGCGCACTGGTTCGGCGGCCACATCGCGCGTCAAGTCGTTCTTGGTCAGCATGATGAGCTGGACGCCCCCATCGTCGATGTTCGGGTCTCGCGTAAGCGTCCGTCCTACGAAGCATAAGATCGCGCCCATGCCCCCGATCGAATTCACGCAGAACTATCAGGACCTTTCGACCGACGTCGGCTTCCAGTTCAAGTTCTTCTGCGAGCGCTGCGGGGACGGATTCATGTCGACCTTCGATCGAAACATGCTCGGCACTGCGGGCGGCATGCTTCGGAGCGCGAGCAGCTTCCTGGGCGACATCTTCGGCAAGGCAGCCGACAGCGCGTACGAAATTCAGCGCGCGGTGGGCGGCACGGCGCACGACTCGGCCCTGACCACCGCCGTCACCGAGATCAAGCCGCACTTCAAGAAGTGCCGTCGCTGCGGCAACTGGCTGTGCGAAAAGACGTGCTGGAACAGTCGCGCGGGCATGTGTAAGGGCTGCGCCCCCATCGCGGAGGAAGAAGAGACGTCGCTTCGGGCCGCAGCCGTCGGGTCGCAGGTCTCGAACGACATCTCGGTCGAAGAAGAAGCGCGGCTCGCCGCGAAGAAGTCGGCGGTGGCAACCCCTTGCCCGAAATGCGGAGCGGCGACGCTTGGGCAGAAGTTCTGTCCGGAGTGTGGCACGAAGATCGAAGCCGCGAGGTTCTGCGAGGGCTGCGGGACGAAGCTTGCACCCAACGCGAAGTTCTGCGGAGACTGCGGCCACAAAGTTCAGTGAGCCGGGCGTTTTGAAATGAAGATCCTCCTGTCGTGGAGTTCCGGGAAGGACAGCGCCTGGACGCTGTACAAGCTGCGTCAGGATCCCCAGGCGGAGGTCGTCGGCCTGCTCACGACCTTCAACGACGCCGTCGATCGTGTCGCCATGCATGCGGTGCGCCGATCGCTGGTCAACGCGCAGGCTGCGGCCACTGACCTTCCCCTGTGGTCGGTGCCCCTGCCTTGGCCGTGCACGAATGAGCAGTACGAAGGGTTGATGACGGAAGTGCTCGAACGGGCGAAACGTGAGGACATCACTCATGTCGCGTTCGGAGATCTGTTCCTGGGAGACGTCCGCGACTATCGAATCCGTCAGCTCGAAGGCACCGGCATCGAGCCGCTGTTTCCGATCTGGGGCGGGCCGGGCGACACGAAGAAGCTTGCCCGGGAGATGCAGTCGGCCGGCTTGCGCGCCGTGTTGACCTGTGTGGATCCGCGACAGCTCGATCCGTCCTTCGTGGGACGCGAGTTCGATGCGTCGTTGCTCTCGGACCTTCCTGAGCATGTCGACCCCTGCGGTGAACAGGGCGAATTCCACACGTTTTGTTACGCCGGCCCGATGTTCTCCTCGGACATCAAGGTCCGCGCGGGCGAGCTGGTCGCGAAGGACGAGTTCAACTTCATCGACCTGCTGCCCGCGGACAACGCGACGATCTGAGACCCAGCCGCGAAGGCCAAACCGCGCCGGCATGAGA
>JBDSLN010000472.1:0-6996 GCA_039916365.1 Vicinamibacteria bacterium | reverse complement strand
GCCATCTCAGGAAAACCGGCTGACGCAGAAGGTTCTGGTTCGACCACATCTTGTAGCGAACCTCGACGACATGACGCGGCAGGACGTAGATATCGCCAGCGCCGCGTTCAAGGATCGCGCACACGGGATCAGGCACGCGGTCCTTCTCGAGGATCGCGCGGTAGGTCTTGAGCTGCTCGTCGGTGAATCCGCTTCCAGCGCGGCCGACGTACTCCAGAAGAGGTTCGGCGTCACCCGCGGTGCGCGTGTACGCGGCAAGTTGCAACGCGCCAAACCCCGTGCGCCCTCCTTCAGGCGGCGTCATGCCGACCACCACAAAGTCGGAGATTCGGTCCGCCTTGATCTTCAGCCAATCCCCGCTGCGCCCGGCGCGATACTTCGAGTCGGCGCGTTTCGCCATCGCACCTTCGAGACCCATCCGTTCGATCTCGTTGAAGAAGAGAACACCTTCCTCGGAGATGTGATCGACAAAACGAAGCGGTCCCGCCTTCGGCAGCAGTTCGCGAAGAATCTCTTTGCGCTGAACCAAAGTGAGCCCGCGTAGGTCGAAGTCTTCAAAGCCGAGGATGTCGAAGGTTTGCATCGTTGCGGGAAGACGCACGGATGCCGCTGCCACATCGGCCGTCCGTTTGAGTTGCGAGCGTTGCTGAAGCCGCGAAAAACTGGGCCGAGCATTGTCGTCAAGGCAAACGACCTCGCCATCGAGAATTACCCGCGCGTAGGGAAGGAGCGACGCGGCTCGCGCGATCTCTGGATAGAGATCCGTGGCCTTGCTCCGACGCCGATAGATCAGGTCACACTTGCCGTCTTCCACGACGACGAGCATGCGATAGCCGTCGTACTTCAGTTCGTAGACGAACTTCGGATCCGAGAACGGTTTATCCGCATCCTCGGCGAGCATGAACTCGGCGTTGGCGTCGACCTTGGTGCGCGGCGCGCACAGCGCGATCAGCTTCTCGCGGATGGCCCCTGCGCGGGTCGATCCTCCCTGCATCTCTTCCAGGGTGAGACCGGAGTAGATCGACTCCGCGCTGAAGTACTGCGCGCCGACAGCACCCGCATAGGCGTCACGCTCCTTGATGAGCAGCCATTCTTTACTCTCGGTCTGGCCTTTGCGCTTCGTGCGGACGAGCGTGTAGCGGCCGTGCATCTTGAAGCCGTGCATCTCAAAGAGAAGCTTCCCCTTCTCGAATCCTGTCTCTGGATCTTCAAGGGCAACGTACGTTCCCTTGTCCCAGACAATCACCTCACCAGCGCCGTAGTTGCCCTTGGGAATGACGCCTTCGAAGTCGGCGTATTCGATCGGATGGTCTTCGACCATCACCGCGTAACGCTTCTCCGAGATATCCGTCGAAGGGCCCTTGGCGATGGCCCAGCTGACGAGGGCGCCGCGCCACTCCAGGCGGAAGTCGTAGTGAAGCTGCCGCGCCGCGTGCTTCTGGACCACGAAGAGTCGGGGCTTTGTCCAGTCTCCATCGTCGGGAAGGCCCAGACCGCCGAAGGGCTCTGGTGTCTGAGAAGCGTCCCGCTTGGCGCGATACCGTTCGAGAGCGTCTTCCTTAGGCTGCGCGGGCATCAGTCTGCTTCTTAGCACACGCGTGACAAAGGGCGATCTTCCCCGATTTCCTCAATTCGCCAGACCTTGAGACAATATGCGTTCGCCTGCGGTTGACTTGGACAACTCCCGCTGATACAACCGATCAGCGGAGCGTTCCCTCGTCCGCAATTCCCATTCCGATGAATCCTCTCAAAATTCTCTTCAGCAAGGTCTTTGAATCGACCACGCCCACCGACACCAAGGCGGAGGTGTCGAAGGAAAACGGCGCCTTCGAGTGGAGCCCTGAAGAATCAGTCGCGGCCACCTCGGCTCAGGGCAGCTCGTGGAAGCGCGGCAACTCCCCCGACGAAGTGCGTCCTCCTGGGTTGGCGCCCGATCGCCAAGCACCTCACGGGCACGCTCCCTCGTCGGCGATGCCGCTTTGGAATGAGCCAGCAGTCGCTCCCACGCTCGCGACCGAAGCATCTCTTCCCGCTGCGAAGCCCATGCCTGGGCCTGCCCCCGCTCCGTCGATGCCTCTTCCTCGCGTGGAGCCGGTCGCGGCTCAACCTGGATGGATCAGCCCGTCGGCGTCTGAGCCGGTAGCCGCACTCGTTCCCGCTTCGATCGCGCTCGCGATGGTTCCTCTTTCCGATTTTGAGGACGTCTATCGCAAGGCTGGCATCAAGTCTCCTGTTCACGGCTACGGCGTCGAGCGCGTTTACCGTCTTCTCACCAGCCGGCGTCTGACCGGTCTTGACCGGTCGATTCGTCGCAGCGCACTCTTGACCGCTCTGGACGCAGCCGGCGTGCCTCTATCGGATGTTTCTCAGGACGCGGTCCTTCGTCGCAAAGCATTGACCGCCTACGAAGCCGAGAAGGCGCTCGAACTTCAGAGCCTGCGTTCGCGCAACGAAAGCCGCGCCGAAGCGCTGCAGGATACGGTCGAAACGTTCACGCGCCAGAAGCAGGGCCAGATCGAACGGCTTGCGCAGGGCAGCACCAGCGCCGTCCGCGCTCAGTCTGACCTCGAGATCCGCAAGCGGATGGAGCAGGATCGTCTCTATCGCTCGCTTGCTTATTTCGTCGAGCCTCTGCCGACGCCAACCAACTACGTCTCCGCCCAGATTCCGCCCCCCCGCGACATCATGGAGATCCGTCCTCAGGCCGCCGAGAATGCGCGCTCTCTGTCCGCGATTGACGTGACGCCGGTCGAGCACACTCCCTCCATTGGCTCGCAGACCATGGAGATGACGCTTCCGCCGCAGCCGGCGCCTTCGGAGCCACCCAACACTTTGTTCTCCGCCGCGTCACCCGAGGCCGCCCCCGTTATCAGGGAAACGCCGCCCGGCCCGACGGTCACCGCGTCCGCCCCGGCCGCAGATGAAGGTGTGGGCGAACAAACCCATCCCATCGGCCAATCGGGTTTGGAGATGGCGTTGCGCGCGACCGCTCAGGAAGCGAAGAACGCGGGCTGGGGACAAACCGCCATCGTTGAAGACGGCGCCACCGATACAGTCGATGCGCTCCGCAAACTTCGCGAAGCCCAGAAAATGGATTCCGAGTCATGAGCCGCGAAGCCCAGAAACAGGGTTCCGAGTTATGAGCCGCGAAGCCCAAAAAAAGGGTTCCGAGTTATGAGCAAGGTCCGCAACCTCGTCGGCCGCGGCGTTCGCCTGATCGAGCCGACCGGTCTCGCCGATGGCTCCAGCGAACGCATGGTCGAAGTCCTTCCGGCGGTTTACGACGCGAAGCTCGGCGATGCTCCTCCGACTCAGCTTCCCGCCGAGATCATGGACTTCGGCGAGGTCTACCGCGAGGCACGCATCGAACCGCCGCTTCATGGCTATGGCATCGACAAAATCGAGTCGATGCTGAATCACCCGCGCCTTGTAGCACTTCGTCCCGAGCAACGAGCGGCCGCGGTGTTGGCGGCGCTTGAAGCCGCAGGCGTTGAGTTCACCGATATCCTGCGCGATGCCGTTCTGCGCGACCAGGCGATTGAGCGCTTCGCGCTCGCCAAGGAAGCGGAAATGCAGGCCGAACGGCAGCGGGCGGAAGAAGCCGTCATCCGCGCCCGTCAGGAACTCGATTCCTTCGTCTCGGAGAAGCGCGCCGAAGTGGAACGTCTCCGCCGTGAGATCAAGGAAGCCGAAGGGCGGTTTGCTGAGCTTCAGGAACGCCGCCGCGTTGAAGAGCGCCGCGTTCTCGAAGTCTCCGATCACCTGACCGATACGCCGCCCGTGGGTCGCGAAGACGCGGGACTTCTGGGCGCGCCGGGCGTGCTGCGCCCCCAGGGAGTCTGACGCGCCGTTCCGCGCCCGACGTCCGCAATTGATTCGACGTAACTCCTTCAGTCCTTTCTAGCGGGAGACCGCGAGCAGGATCCCGATGCAGATCAGAATCCGGCGCAACTCGGGAGTCGCGGTCAAGGAACAGATCCGGGCGCAGATCGAGATCGCGATGTTGTCGGGAGAGCTCCCGCGTGGCTCGCGTCTGCCCCCGATTCGAACTTGGGCCCGGAAACTGCGCGTCCACGCAAACACTATTTCAGCCGCCTACAGAGCGCTCGCAGCGTCAGGACACGTGGTGGTCCGTTCCGGCTCCGGCGTCTTCGTCGAGCCGCGCTCAAGGCGCACGGCGCTTCAACCAACCGTCGCCTTCAAACTGCGAGAAGCGGTTGAGGAAGCGCTCGCCAGCGGCCTCGGTCAGGAAGACATCCTGGCCGCGGTCTCTCGCTTTTCAGTTCCAGAGTGTCCCGCGGGAATCCTGGTCGTCGATCCTTCCACCGAGATGGCTGCGGTCTATGCGAGCGAGATCCGTGATGCTTTGGGCGTCGAGGTCACAGCTTCGACCCTCGATGAACTCGATGCCAATCCCAAGCTCGCGGCCGGTCTGGTGGTCGCGGTCCTTCCCTACCACGTCGGTCGCGTAGAAGGGGTCGCGTCGCTTGGCCGGCTCGTCGTCTTCACGCTGACCGTGCCTACACCGGAGACGCTGATTCCAGAAGGCGTGTCGTCCGGAATGGTTCTGGTCGTTTCCGAGAGTCCGCTGTTTCTCTCGTTCGCCCGGGTCTCGCTCAAGAGCGTGCTCGACGAGGACTTCGAGATTCACACCTGCACCCTCGACGACGAGAAGGGGTGGAAGCGCTTCCTCGGCGCCTCTGATGTCATCCTCGCCGACTCCGTCTCCGCACCCCGCTTGAAACGCGCGGGAGCCAAGGGCCTCACGCGACTGCAGCTGCTGTCGGAGGATTCGATGGAACGCTTGAAAGAAGCCCTTCAACTCTCCGTCGCCTCGTGACTTCGTTGTCCGATCCGTCGCGCCTAGGTGGGCGATCCAGTGCTCTTCTGACCGTGGCTCTGATGGCCTTTGGCGTCCTCGTCGCCGCCTTGACCGGCGAGGTTGCGGTCCGTGTCCTCGGATTAAAAGGCCAGGAAGCCGGTCGAATCTTCCGCATCGCGGACGGCCCAAACCTACAGTTCCCGAGCCGGGCCAGCCACCACATCATCGATCTCTACGGCTCAAATCCACGCGGTTCATTCCCCATCGATCTCAACGACGTAGCGACCCGCGTGCGTCTCATTGCCGAGAAATTCACGCGAGTCGACGAAGCACGCGTCACCAACCCGTACGGCGTTTCGTTCTCCTACAACGCGCGGGGCTTCCGTGATCGAGAGTTCACCGCAAAAGAACCGGGAAACCGCCGCATCGTTTTCGTGGGTGACTCCTTTACCGAAGCCCAAGGTGTCGTGGAGCCTCTCACTGCGGTCCGGCTCGTCGAGGCAGACCTGCGAAAAATCGATCCCGCTCTCGAGATCTGGAACCTCGGAGTGCGCGGTCAGGACTTTCCCGACCTCGAGGGCCTGTTCGAAACGGCTCTCGAACTTTCGCCTGATGTCGTGATCTTCGGAATGGTTCTCAATGACGGTGACCGCGATCCTGAACTCACCAGAAACTGGCCCCGTGTGAACGACTGGATCATGGTACGCCAGGACGAGCGTTCGTGGATCGAGCGCCATTCTCAGTTCGTCGATTTCGTCTCTCACCGCTACGAGCAGCTCACCGTTTCGAGGGACACGACGGCCTGGTACAGCGCTTTGTATTCGGATCAGAACAAGGCGGGCTGGATGCGCACGCGAGCCGCGCTGATGCGGATCCAGGCCAAGTATCGCGAGCGCGGCATCGGGTTCGGCGTGGCGCTTTGGCCTCTGTTGGTGGGCCTGGAATCGGGCGGCACTTATCCTTTCGAGGCCGCTCATGCTCAGATTAGAAGGGGCGTGGAGCGCTCCGGTATTCCCTTCCTTGACCTCCTTCCCGCCCTTCGGGGTCTCGATTCCAGGTCGCTCTGGGTACACACGAGCGATCTCCACCCCAATGAAATCGCACAAGCGCTGGTGGCTCCTGTTTTGGCTGATTTTGCCGGGAAGCGTCTTTGGGAAGCCTCCAGCGCCCAAAGTGTGGCAAAATAGACGGCTCCTCGCGCCCCGTGGCGTGGGATTCTTGCTGGAGGCAATAAGTCATGGCGCGACGCTGCGCGATTACCGGAAAAAAACCGATGAGTGGGCACAACGTGTCCCACGCGAACAACCGTACCAAGCGGAAGTTCCTCCCCAACCTCATTACGAAGCGCATCTTCGTGCCGGAGACGGGTCAAATGGTTCGGCTCAAAATTTCGACGTCGGCTCTGCGCACGATCCAGAAAAAAGGTCTGCTCAAGACGCTCAAGGACGAAGGGCTCAAGCTCCGCGACGTCGCCTAGTTCGAGCACTTTCATGGCGGACCTTCCGGTCACGTTCGCGGACATTGAAGCGGCCGCCCGGAGGATTGAGGGGCGGGCCATCAAAACGCCCGTCCTTACTTCAACCACCATCGACCGCAAGACGGGTGCCTCCGTCTATTTCAAGTGCGAGAATTTTCAGCGCGCCGGCGCGTTCAAGTTCCGCGGCGCCTACAACGCTCTTTCTCAGCTCTCCTATGACGAAGGACGCCGGGGCGTCCTGACCTATTCCTCAGGGAATCACGCCCAGGCGATTGCGCTCTCCGGCAAGCTTCTCGGTATCCCGACGGTCGTGGTGATGCCGAAAGACGCGCCTGAGGTCAAGGTTCGCGCCACCAAAGGCTACGGCGCTGAAGTCGTTCTCTACGACCGCAACGAGACTTCCCGCGAATCGCTCGGCGGAAAGATCGCGACGGAACGGGGCCTCGTTACCATTCCTCCCTATGACCACGAGGGCGTGATCGCCGGCCAGGGAACAGCAGCGCTTGAGCTCTTCAACGAGACCGGCGAACTGGACTACCTGTTCGTCTGCGTGGGTGGTGGAGGGTTGGTCTCCGGATGCGCCGCTACAGCCGCTGCCTTGTCTCCGGCGTGCGGCGTCATCGGGGTTGAACCGGAAGCAGGTGACGACGCCACGCGCTCATTCAAGTCGAAGACCCTTCAGACCGTGCACAACCCA
>JBDSLN010000471.1:0-3359 GCA_039916365.1 Vicinamibacteria bacterium | reverse complement strand
TCATTCTGGGAAAAGGCGGCGTCGGAAAGAGCGTCGTCGCCGCGGGTCTCGCGGCCCGCGCTGTTACTTCCGGGAGGCGCACTCTGCTCGTTCGCCTGGGTGAGTCGATTCGCAAAGGGGCGAATGGCTCGCCCTCGCCGACCGCATCGAAGGACGGGTTCGACGTGGTGGACCTCGAACCGCAGTTCGCGATGGATGAGTACGTCCTTAAGGTCGTGCGCGTGCGCGCGCTGTCCAGTCGCATCACGGGTAGCGAGGTGTATCGCAAGTTCTTTGCCGCCGCTCCCGGCCTGCCCGAACTCGTCCTGCTCGGGCGCATTCAGGCCTTCGCGAACGAAACGATCGCGCACGACGCAATGAGATGGCAGGTGATCGTGGTGGACTGTCCGTCGTCGGGCCACGGCCTTCTGATGCTGGAAACGCCGTTCGCGGCCTTCCGGGCGGTTTCCATCGGACCCTTCTCGCGCCTCGCCCTGCAGATCAAGGAGTGGCTGAAGGCGGACGTGCGCATCGGTGTCGTCGCGATTCCTGAAGAGATGGCGGTGGTCGAAGCCATCGAGTTCGCGGACGACCTGAGGGACCGCACGGGGCTGTCGCCCTCTCTGGTCATCCTGAATCGGATGCGCCAGGACGTGCTCTCGCCGGCCGCGCGCCGGGCGATCACGGACTCTGAGGCCGAAGCCGATTCGGCGGACCAGGCGCTGCTTGACTGCGCCGCGCGGGTGCAACGGAGATCTCGGCTGGAAGCGTTTCACCTGAAGCGTCTGAGTCACGGCCTCGGGATGTCGCCGATCGTGCTGCACGAACTGGCCAACACGCGTCCCGCGACCGTGGCGAGGGCGTTGGATGGAGAGCACGAGTGAAGGCGCAGCTCGCAATCCGGCGCGCGCTTGCAGGAAAGCTTGTCATTGTCTGCGGTCCCGGCGGGGTGGGGAAGACCACGACTTCAGCCGCGCTTGCCCTGGCCGCGGCGAATGCGGGCCGCAAGACGCTGGTCTGCACCATCGATCCGTCGAAACGCCTGCGGACCAGCCTCGGCCTGGCGCGTCTGACCGGAAAGCCGCAGAAGGTCAAAGGCCGCCTGTACGCGATGCGTCTTGATCCGAAACAGACCTTCGATGACCTGGTGCGCAGACACGCGGCGTCGCCCGAAGCCCGCGACCGCATCCTCTCGAACCGTTTTTATCAGCAGATTTCACGGCACCTCGCGGGCACGCATGAAGTCATGGCGATGGAGGCATTGCTCGGAGTCGCGGATGATTTCGATCTGATCGTGCTCGACACCCCGCCCTCTTCTTCCGCCCTGGCCTTCGTTGATGCTCCCAGGCGCGTGCTCGACTTCGTGGATGGGCGCGTTCTGCGATATTTCCTCAAGCCGTACTTCATCGCGGGTCGTCTCGCTTTAGAGCCACGCACCATCATCGGCCGGACCTTCCTTCGCATTCTCGATTCCGCGGTGGGTCTTCAGTTCCTCCGCGAGTTGTCCGAGTTCTTTCTCGCCTTTGAGGGTCTGTTCGATTCTTTCCGCGTCACCGCCACGGAGATGGAGCGCACTTTGAAGGCGAAGGAGACCAGCTTCCTCCTGGTCACGACGCCAGCGTCGTCCCGCGTCGAAGAAGGCGAGGCGTTTGTCTCCGCCCTGGGGGCGAGGTCGCTGCAGGCCGTCGCGATCATCGCGAATCGGGTTCACCCGTGGGCGATGGAGGGCGCGCCCCGGCCGAGGCCCAAGGCAAAAACCCGACTGCCGGACGAGGTCCACGCGGAACTCACCGCTCTCGCGGCGCGCGAGAATCGCAGCGCGGACGAGGATGCGCGTCTTCTGCGTAGGATAGGGAAGGCCAGTGATCTTCCCGTGGTCGCGGTGCCGGAACTCGAAGCGGATGTCCACGACCTTGCTTCGCTCGCCGCACTCTCCGTCTGGCTCTATCCCGAAAGCTCTCCATCATGAGGATCATCCTGTTTTCGGGGAAGGGCGGCGTCGGCAAGACCACGTTGGCCGCGTCCACCGCGGTGCGTTGCGCTCTGAAGGGACATCGCACGCTGGTGATGTCAACGGACGCGGCGCATTCGCTCGGCGACTCGCTTGCAATGTCGATCGGCTCCGATCCCACCCGCGTCGCCGAAAAGCTCGACGCCATGGAGATCGACGTTCATCACGAGCTGGAACGCGAATTTGGCCCGATCCGCAACTTCCTGACCCGCTTCTTCAAGGGCCAGGGACTCGATGAAGTCGTGGCCGACGAGATGGCGGTGCTTCCCGGGATGGAAGAGTTGTTCTCCTTGCTGCGAGTGGCCGAACTCGCGCAGAGCGGGCACTATGATGTGCTGGTCGTCGACTGCGCGCCGACCGGAGAGACGCTGCGTATGCTGGCGGCCCCGGATGTTCTCCGGTTCTACTTCCGCAAGATTTTCCCGGTGCAACGTCTGCTTGCGCGAACGGTTCGTCCGATCGCTCCGTTTGTTACGTCAGTTCCCGTTCCGGACGACGACGTCTTTGTTGCGATCAAGCGTCTCTACGAACGAATCGAGCGGCTCGACCCGCTGCTGCGCGATCCCAAGGTGACGTCGATCCGCATCGTGCTCTCGCTTGAAAAGATGGTCATCGCCGAGTCGGAGCGCCTCTTTACCTACTTGGGCTTGTACGGGTATTCGCTCGACGCCGTGATCGCGAATCGCGTCCTGCCCCAGTCGATGAAAGGCGTCTACTTTGAGCGCCTCGGCCGCGCTCAGGCGGGGCACATGAAGCGGGTGCGCGAAGGCTTCGCCTCGATCCCTTTGCTTGAGTCGCCGCTCCGGGAGGAGGAAGTGATGGGTCTGCCCCTCCTCTCCGCTCTGTCCGCCGCGGTCTACGGCGACCGCGATCCCGCTACGGTCTTCCATGCGAGCCGGCCGCCGAAAATCGAGAAGCGCGGTGATGGCTACGTCTTTTCGTTCGATCTTCCTTTCGCCAGCAGCGAGCGCCTTGCCGCCTACGCAGTGGGCGACGAGTTGTCGATCACGATCGACAACTGGCGGCGTAACATCGTGCTCCCGCGGTCGCTCACCGGCCGTGAAGTCAAGGAAGCGCGGCTGAAGGCCGGGCGGCTCAGCGTTGTTTTCGGAGGTCGGTGATGGCGAAAGTGGACGACAACGCGGCTCCAAAGTCGCACAAAGCCTGTTGCCTGATCTCTGAAATGCTCGAGGAGATGGGTCTCAATTCGCGCAAGGCCCGTCAGGCCAAGCGTCAGGCGCTTCTCGGCATTATGACCTTTTGCCAGTGGCAGATCTCGCGAATGGATGAGGCGGCGGAACCCGAACCCGCCAGGCGCAATCCCAGAGGCCGGCGGGTCAAAGTCGTCTGAAACAAGAATGGGCGACCG
>JBDSLN010000470.1:0-3400 GCA_039916365.1 Vicinamibacteria bacterium | reverse complement strand
AACTTCGAGACGATCCGCAAAAACCCCAAGGCGCTGTTCGGTTACTCCGACATCACCGCGCTGCACATGGCGATTCCCTCGAGGACCGGTCTCGTAACGTTCCACGCGCCGACCGGTTTTTCGTCGTGGACCGAGTTCTCGGCGAACTACTTCAAGCGCGTTCTGATGGATGGGGAAGTGTCGTCGTTCGTCAACGAGCTGGACTTTCGCGGCCGGATTATCCCGGTCGGTTTTCGCACCCAGAGCATCGTCCCAGGCAAGGCCGAAGGCCGGTTGCTAGGCGGAAATCTCACCGTTCTTGCTCACCTCGTGGGCACGCCCTTTCTGCCTGACTTCGCCGGCAAGATTCTCTTCCTCGAGGACACCCACGAAGGCATCTACCGCATCGACCGCATGCTGACCCACCTCAAGCTCGCCGGCCTGCTCACCAAGATCAAGGGCTTCATTTGGGGCCAGTGCACCGAATGCGAGCCCGACAGCGGCGGCTACGGGTCGCTGACCATCGAAGAAGTGCTCGACGACCACATCAAGCCGCTCGGCGTACCCACGTATCGCGGCGCCATGATCGGCCACATCGATAAGCAGTTCACTGTCCCGGAAGGCATCCTGGCCGAGATGGACGCGGACGCCGGAACATTCCGATTGCTGGAGAGCGCCGTTGTCTAACCCCCGCGAATAAGATCCGCGTCCCGATGCACGATTCCAAGACTCTCGAAGCCCATGGACTGAAGCCGGACGAGTACGAGCGCATCAAAACTCTGATGGGTCGTGAGCCCAACCTCGTCGAGCTTGGAATGTTCTCGGTGATGTGGTCGGAGCACTGCTCCTACAAGTCCACCCGCCTTCACCTGAAGACGCTGCCGACCAAGGGACCGCGCGTGGCGCAAGGTCCGGGTGAGAACGCGGGTGCTCTCGACATCGGCGACAACATGCTTGCGGTCTTCAAGATCGAATCGCACAACCATCCTTCGTTCATCGAGCCTTATCAGGGCGCGGCGACCGGCGTGGGCGGCATCCTGCGCGACATCTTCACCATGGGTGCCCGTCCGATCGCGGTGCTCAACTCTCTTCGCTTCTCTGACTCGTTCGATCAGAAGACGCGGCGCATCATTTCTGGAGTGGTGGCGGGTGTTGGCGGCTACGGCAACGCCTTCGGATGTCCGACCGTCGGCGGGGAAGTGGTCTTCGAGCCTTGCTACTCCGGCAATCCTCTGGTGAATGCGTTCTGTCTCGGCATCACCACGAAAGACAAGCTGTTCCTTGGCCGCGCGGAAGGCGTTGGCAACACCGTCTTCTACGTCGGCGCGAAGACGGGCCGCGACGGCATTCATGGCGCGACCATGGCGTCGTCCGAGTTTGGTGAAGGCAGTGAAGAGAAGCGTCCGACCGTTCAGGTTGGCGATCCCTTCATGGAGAAGATCCTGCTCGAGTCCTGCCTTGAAGCCATGGCGACAGGCGCGGTCGTGGGCATTCAGGACATGGGTGCTGCCGGTCTGACCTGCGCCACTTCGGAAACCGCCGGACGCGCGGGCACCGGCATCGAGTTTGATGTCTCCCGCGTGCCTCAGCGTGAAACCGGCATGACCGCGTACGAGGTCATGTTGTCCGAATCGCAGGAGCGCATGCTGCTTGTCGCGAAGAAAGGCCGCGAAGACGAAATCCGCGCGGTCTTCGAAAAGTGGGACCTTCATGCGGAGGCAGTGGGTGTGGTCACGGGCGATGGCCACGTCAAGGTCTACAAAGACGGCAAGCTCGAAGCCGATATTCCGGCGAGTGCTCTCACCGACGAAGCGCCGGTCTATGACCGTCCCTGGGTTGAGCCCACGAATCGGCTCGAAGCGCAGGATCTTTCCGAGATCGACGTGCCCGCCGACCTCGCCAAGGCGTTCCTTACGATCCTTGGTTCGCCGAACATCGCAGGCAAGCGCTGGGTCTATCGGCAGTACGACAGCACGGTTCAGACCGGCACCGTTCACGGGCCGGGTGTTTCGGATGCGGCGGTGGTTCGTCTTCATGGTTTGAAGAAAGGTCTTGCGATTGCCCTCGACGGCAACGGTCGCTACGGTTTCATCAACGCGAAGCAGGGTGCGATCCTCGCCGTGGCGGAAGCGTGCCGCAACGTCGTGGCGACCGGCGCACTGCCGATCGGCCTCACCAATTGCCTCAACTTTGGCAATCCGGAGAAGTCGGAAGTTATGGGCCAGATTGTCCGCGCGCTGGAAGGCATCAGCGAAGCGAGTCGAGCGCTTGACGCTCCCGTGACCGGTGGAAACGTTTCGCTCTACAACGAGACCGACGGCGTTCCTATTTATCCGACGCCGGTCATCGGTGCGGTTGGTCTTCTCGAAGACGTCAGCCTGGTGTTGTCGCGCAACTTCGTGCAGGCGGGCGATGATGTGCTTCTCCTCGGTCAGAGCGATCCCGCACTCGGTGGCAGTGAGTACATGCGGACGGTTCACAAGACGGTCGCGGGCGCGCTTCCGCAGATGGATCTCCAGGCCGAACGCGCGCTTTACGAAGTCGTTCTCGACCTCAATCAGAACCGGAAGCTCGTGTCCGCGCATGATGTGGCGGACGGAGGCATTGCGGTGGCGCTTGCGGAGTGCTGCTTCAACTTTGAAAGCGCGGGCCTAGGCGGCGACTTCGATATCGAAGATATCCAGACCGGCGACGACTTCGACGAATCCGAGCCCACCCGGGCGGACGCGCTCCTGTTCTCCGAAGGCCCATCCCGCATGATCGTTTCCACTCGGGACGTGGCGGCCGTCGAAGCGAGAGCGGCGAAAAGCGGCGTGCCTTGCCGACGTCTCGGCAAGGTGGGCGGAGCGTACCTGACTCTTCGTACCGGCGGCGCCCAGCTCACCCGGCATCCCGTGACGGAGCTCCTTAAAGTGTGGAGTTCTCTCGAACGCACCCTCTCGGAATAGAGTTCGCCCATGAGATCCGACGAACTTCCGGTGACGCCCACGGAGTCGGAACGCGGCGGTGGGACCCTCCGCCTCATAGAAGACGATCACTTTAGGGATCAGTGCGGGATTTTTGGTGTATTCGGACATCCCGAAGCGTCCAATCTGACCTACCTGGGTTTGTACGCGCTGCAGCATCGTGGGCAGGAATCGGCGGGCATCGTTTCGTCCGACGGCCAGACGCTGAAGACGGTGCGCGCGATGGGACTTGTCAGCGAGGTCTTCAATCGCGAGTCCGCGATCTCCTCCCTCTCCGGGCCGAACGCGATCGGCCACGTGCGCTACTCCACGACGGGCGAGAGCTCCGAGCGGAATATTCAGCCCATCCTGATCGGCTGCAAGCGCGGCGAGATCGCGGTCGCGCACAATGGCAACATCGTGAACGCGGATGTTCTGCGTGAACAGCTTGAATCGGCCGGTTCCATCTTCCAGTC
>JBDSLN010000469.1:0-4097 GCA_039916365.1 Vicinamibacteria bacterium | reverse complement strand
GCCGGTCATACACGCGCTGACCCTTCAGAGCGATGTGACGGGCTTCGATGCCCGACGCCTTCGCGAGTTCGCCGATGTCGGCGCCCGCGACGAACGCCTTCTCGCCCGCGCCGGTCAAGATCAGACCGCGAACGGAGGCATCGGCGTCCAGATCGATGAGTGCGGCTTCGAGATCGCTGAAGACCGCAGCATTGAGCGCGTTCATCTTCTCGGGACGATTGATGGTGATGACGGCAATGCCGTCGTCGTTCTTTTCTACGAGGAGGGTTGCGTAGGTCATCGCGAGTTAAACCAGACCCTTCGTCGGGGTGGGCGGATTCGTCGAATAGTCGTAGAAGCCCTTGCCCGTCTTGCGGCCGTACATCCCCGCCTGCACCATCCGCTTGAGCAAAGTTGGCGGCGCGTAGCGCGTCTCCTTGAACTCATCGAACATGATGTTCGCGATGTAATAAGTCGTCTCGAGACCAACGAAGTCGAGCAGCGCGAACGGGCCCATCGGATAGCCGGCGCCGAGGCGCATTCCGTCGTCGATGTCGGTCACCGTGCCCACACCCTGCTCAAGCGCGCGAATGGCGTCGGTCATGTAGGGGACGAGCAGGCGATTGACGATGAAGCCCGGCTTGTCGGTGGCGCGAACGACGGTCTTGCCGATACCGGCGCCAAACTCGCACATCGCATCGACCACGTCAGGACTCGAAAGCGGTGCGCGCACCACTTCGACAAGCTTCATCAACGGAACGGGATTAAAGAAGTGGAGGCCGACAAAGCGATCGGCGCGGCCGGAGCCCGCCGCCATCTCGGTGATGGAGAGCGACGACGTGTTGGACGCGAAGATCGTGTCCTTGCCGCACACCTTGTTGAGCGCCTGGAAGGTCTCGTGCTTGAGCGCGATGTTTTCGATCACCGCCTCGATGACGATGTCGCAAGGCGCCATGTCGTCGAAGGTCGTGGTGCCCTTGATGCGGCCCATGACCTCAGCCTTCTTCTCGGCTGTTATCTTGCCCTTCTCGACGCCCTTCGAGAGGAACTTGTCGATGGACGCGAGGCCTTTAGCCAGCGCTCCGTCGTTGATCTCGCGCACGATGACGCTGTGGCCGGCTTCCGCGCACACTTGCGCGATACCGGAACCCATCAGTCCACATCCGACGACGCCTACAGTTTTCTTGTCAGCCATTGCTGTCTTTCTTTATCTGGATCCCGGCGCTTGCCCCCGCCAACTGGTGGCTGAGGGCGTCCGCCGGGACATTCACGGTCTTCAACCCTGAATGCTCTCAATGATCATGGCGATTCCCTGACCGCCGCCGATGCACGCAGTCGCGAGGCCGTAGCGGCCTCCACGACGACGCAGTTCCATAGCCACCGTGAGCAGAATGCGCGTGCCCGAGGCTCCTAGAGGATGGCCGAGTGCGATCGCTCCACCGTTCACATTCACCTTGTTGCGATCCAACCCGAGCTCCTTCTCGACCGCGAGGTACTGACCCGCGAAGGCTTCGTTCACTTCGATGAGGTCGATGTCTTCGAGCTTCAGGCCTGCATCCGCGAGCGCTTTGCGCGAAGCCGGAGCCGGTCCAATGCCCATGATCTCGGGAGGAACGCCCGCGACACCCCACGAAACCACGCGAGCAAGCGGCTTACCATTGCCCCGCCCCTTGTCGATGGAAAGAACCACGGCAGCGGCGCCGTCGACGATGCCTGACGCGCTCCCGGCGGTCACCATGCCGTCCTTGCCAAACGCTGGACGGAGTGCGGCGAGAATCTCAAGCGTGGTGTCGGGCCGGACGTGATCGTCGTCCTTCACCATGAAGGTCTTCTTGCCTTGCTTCACTTCAACGGGCACGATCTCTTCCTCAAAGACGCCCTTCGCCTTGGCGGCGGCGGCGGCCGATTGGGAGCGAAGCGCGAACTCGTCCATCATCTTGCGGTCGATGCCGTATTGCGAGGCGAGCTTCTCGGCGGTCTGCGCCATGTAGAGGCCGCAGTGCGTGTCGAGAAGCGCCACCATCAGGCTGTCTTCGAGCGCGCCCTGGCCAAGCTTGAATCCGTCACGCGCGCCACGAATCACGTGAGGCGCCTGGGTCATGTTTTCCATGCCGCCCGCGACGGTGACGTCCGCTTCACCGAGTAGCATCATCTGTGAGGCATTGATGACGGACTGAATGCCGGAGCCGCAAAGGCGATTGACGGTCAGCGCCGGCGTCTCGATTTTAAGTCCAGCCTTCAGCGCCGAGTGGCGTGCGCCGTACATCGCGTCAGACGATGTCTGCATCGCGTTACCCATCACGACATGCTCGACGTCGTCAGAAGCCACCCCAGAGCGTTCGAGCGCGGCCTTGATGGCGTGGGCACCGAGCAGGTTGGCGCTGACGTCCTTGAAATGGCCGACGTATTCGGCCATCGCTGTGCGCGCGCCGCCCATGATAAAGATGTCTTTGGTCGCTTTGATGGCTCTATGCTCCTTAAGAAATTGGAGCGCGATTCTACCTTGGGGCCGCTTGACGCCTTTGAGAGCGTGGGCGTAGCGTGCTTCATCAAGATGACCACAGCTCCCCGCGATCTTTTCCTTTTTTGCGTCCTTGCGGCCTTCGGTTCCGGCTGCACCACGGGAACCGCTTCGACCGTGCCCGTCTCACAGTCCTCCACCGGGGTTCCGGCCCTGACCGACACGGTCTTCCTGAGTTCCGACGTCTGGCAGACAACTCCCATAGGTCTGTTCGAGCTCTATGGCGTCGGCGGCTCATCGACCCCTACACGCCTCACGTTCTGTACGAACTGCCAGGCGTTGAGTGCGACTCCCTCGCTGGACCGCAATCGCGTTGCCTTGCGACGTGTCGTGGCCGACACCAATCGCGACGGCAAACTGGACGAGTTCGACACCACGAGCCTGATCCTGGTGGACCTCGCCCGGAAGATCGAAGGACCGTTCCTGCCGGATGGCTGGACCACAAGCAGCGCCGACTGGTCTTCGGATGGCACGTTCCTGATCCACACGTCCTCGCCGAACGGTGGCGCGGAGGATCTGTATCAGATCGACGCAAACGCGCAGAACAACAGCGCCCTCATCGCCACGCCCACTGTGAGGGAGCGCAACGGGCGAGTCGACACCGCCATCTCCCGCATCGTCTATGAACGCATCGATGGGACAGGCGTCGGCAAGGCCGAGATCTGGATCTGGCTCTCGTCCACCAATCAGGTCAAGATCACCGATGGCGGCACGGTGGGCGCGGCCCTGGCCAATTCCTACTATCTGGTGGGTTCCGACGCGAATCCGGACTATTCACCCGACGGCACCAACATCGTCTTCCGTCGCCTGACTTCCAACGCCGTCAACCGGGGGGCATGGGACATCATGACCGTGCCCGGCGTGGGCGGCGCGGCGAAGGTTCTGGTTTCGGGTTCTCAGTACCGCTCCGCGCCCGATTGGAGCAAGGACGGGATCGTATTCGCCGAAGGCAACCTCACCACGGGTGGAATCGACGTCGTGGTGGTGGATCCAACGACGGGTGGGCGCCGCGTGATCCAGTCGCTGGGCCGCGGCTACAGCGCAATCTCGCCGCGTTGGATCAACGGCATCAGCAAGTAAGCCGACCGACGCGCTTTACTGCGTGGGCCCGAACATCGCAGGTTCGTACGCCACGATCTTCCCCATCACTGCCGATGCGGCTACGGTCAGCGGCGAGGCAAGGTAGAGCGATCCTGGGCCAGAACGGTTCTGGTAGTTGCGGTTGATCGCGGACACCGTGACCTGCTGCTTATTGTCGGAGATCCCGGGTCCGCAGCCGATGCAAGCGCCGCAACCGGGCTTGATGACCTGAACGCCGGTCTTCGCGAAGATCTCGAGGTAGCCCTTGGCCGTTGCGTAGGCCTCGACGGACTCCGAGCCAAACTGGATCACGAACTTCACATCAGGAGCCACACGCTTCCCCGCTGCAAGGGCCTGGCCCATGACGCGGGCGTACATATCGAGGTCTTCTTCCTTGCCCGCCGTGCACGACCCGCCGTAGGCGATGTCTATGCGCACGTCACCGATGTCCTTGATGAGCGCTCCGTTGGTGGGGTCGGAGGAGATGCCCTTCGCCGCGTCACCTGGAGTCGCGACC
>JBDSLN010000468.1:0-4155 GCA_039916365.1 Vicinamibacteria bacterium | reverse complement strand
GGAAGCGCGGTGAAGAGAACAGGCCGCGAGCGATTTCGGCAGCGGTGGTTTCCTTGTTGCTGGTCGGCAGCGTCTGAGCGCCCTTCCAGACCACCATGACGGACTGGATCGCGAGGATGGTGCCCAGGATTATCGCGGCACGCCCGATGCCGCCTGCCCGATCGCCCGCATCCTGTTTCGCATTGAGCAACATGATGACGAACAGGAACAGAACCATGATGGCGCCGGCGTAGACGATCACCTGAAGCACGGCAATGAAGCCTGAGCCCAGCATGGCAAACATGACGGCCAGCGAACACATCGTGATGATCAGCGAGAACGCGCTGCTGATCGGATTCCGCTGGGCAACGACATAGATGCCCGAAATGAGAGCGACGATCGCGGCGCTATAGAACAGGATGACGTCGAGAATCAACGCGTCACCTCGCCAGCCAGGGTAGCGGCAACCGCGATAGACGCGGGCGGCGCCTTCTTTTCACCGAAGAAGACCGTCATGCCCGAATAGAAGACCACCCAGATCGCCGCGGCAGGAATCAGACGCTTCCAACCGAAGTCCATCAGCTGGTCGTAGCGGAACCTGGGAACGGTCGCGCGTAGCCAGATAAAGACGAAGAGCAGGAAGCCCATCTTGATGAAGAACCAGACCGGCGAATTCGGGACCAGGCCAGGGAGCAGCGAGAGCCAGCCGCCGAGGAACATATTGGCGGCGAGAGCGCACACCGTAATCATATTTATGTACTCGGCCATCTGGAGCAGCGCAAACTTCATCGAGGAATACTCGGTATGGAAGCCGGCCACGAGTTCCGTTTCGCTTTCAGGAAGGTCGAAGGGTGTGCGGTTGACTTCGGCGCACGCGGAGATCATGTAGAGCAGGAAGGCCGGCGACTGGAGGATGATCCAGACCCAAACGTTCCAGTGATCGATGGTTGCCACAATGTCGGTCAGGCGGAACGACCCCGCCGCCATGATGACCGACACCCAGGACATGCCGAGCGCCAGTTCGTACGAGAACATCTGCGCCGAGCTACGAAGCCCGCCAATAAGCGCGTACTTGTTGTTCGACGCGTAGCCGGCGAAGACGATGCCGTATACGCCAAGGGCGGTGATCGCGAAGATGAAGAGCACGCCCACGTCCAGGTTCGCCATCTGGATGTCGATAGGGCGGCCAAAGACGGTGACCTGTCCATAGAACGGCAGAACCAGCGGCCCCCCGTACGGCACCACGGCCAGCGAAACATAGGCGGTGATAATGGCAACGATCGGCGCCGCGAAGAAGAGCAGCTTGTTAGCACCTTCCGGCATCAACTCTTCCTTGAAGAAGAGTTTGATCCCGTCGGCCGCGGGCTGAAGGATGCCGAACCACCCGACCCGATTTGGGCCGCGGCGGAACTGCATGAACGCGAGCACGCGGCGCTCGATGTAGGTCATCAGCGAGAACAAGCCAAGGAGCGCATTGAAGATGATCGCCACCTTGAGAAGCGCGATCAGGGCATCGATGCCCAGTTCCTTGTTCGCCGGTGAGAACAGAAGATCCATCGTTCTGACCTAAGCCTTGCCCAGCGCAGCCGCGAACGTCTCGGCGGAAGCGGTCCACGACTTCTTGTTCTTGATGTAGTACTCGTATTCGTCGCGGTACTTGGCCATCGTAGAAAGAACAGGAGTAATCGCCGCGTCGCCGAAGGCACACAGGGTCTTGCCGGCGATGGAGTCGCACACCGTCTGGAGCGTGTCGAGATCCTTCTCTTCGCCTTTGCCTGCTTCGATGCGAACCAGCATCCGGTAAAGCCAGCCCGTGCCTTCGCGGCATGGAGAGCACTTGCCGCAGGATTCATGCTTGTAGAACGCGCTGAGATTGCGCGCGAGGGCGACCATGGAACGCGAATCGTCGGCCACGATGCAACCAGCCGAGCCGAGCATCGATCCGGCCTTCATCACGCTGTCGAAATCGAGTGCTACGTCCAGTTCATGCTCCATCAGGATGGGAACCGACGAGCCGCCCGGGATGACTGCGCGAATTTTGCGTCCGTCACGGGGACCACCGGCGTAGTCATAGACCAGCTGGCGGAGGGTGATTCTACCCAGATGCGCTTCGTAGCTGCCCGGACGCCTGACGTCGCCACTGATCGAGTAAAGCTTCGGTCCGCCGTTCTTTTCAGGGCCGAGCGACGCGAACCATTCCGCGCCGCGCTCCAGGATCAACGGAACGTTGCAAAGCGTCTCGACGTTGTTGACGATGGTCGGGCACCCGTACAAGCCGGACACCGCGGGGAAAGGCGGCTTCAGGCGGGGCTGGCCGCGCTTGCCTTCCAGGCTTTCGAGAAGGGCGGTTTCTTCGCCGCACTCGTACGAACCGGCGCCACGATGAAGGACGATTTCCACATCGATGCCGGTGCCCAGAATGTTCTTGCCCACGTAGCCCGCGGCATAGGCTTCATCGATCGCCTTGTTCATCACGCGGGCACCCTCGTGGAACTCGCCGCGAATGTAGATGTAGCAGCTCTTCGAGCGAATCGCATGCGCGGAAATCACGCAGGACTCGATCATTTGATGCGGATCCTTCTCTAGGATCACGCGATCTTTGTAGGTTCCGGGCTCGGACTCGTCGGCGTTCACCGCGAGATACCGCGGTTTCGGGTTGTCCTTGGGTAGGAAGCTCCACTTCAGCCCCGTGGGGAAACCGGCTCCCCCACGTCCACGAAGGCTTGACTTCTTGACCTGTTCGATGATGTCGTCGGGCGACATCTCGAGATACTTTTTGAGATTCGCGTAGCCGCCCGACTGCTTGTAAACATCGATGGACTGTGAATTTTTCGTCCAGACGTTTTTGAAGAGGTAGGTCGGTCCCGGGCTCTTCGGCCACTCGAACGGTTTGTAGACGGTTTCGCCGGCGATGACGCGGTCCATGTCGGCATCGGTCGCGTTCTCGACCCACTCGCCGTTCACCTGCACCGCGGGCGCGCCACCACAGGCCGCCAGGCATTCGACTGGCTTCACCGTGAACTTGCCGTCGGGAGTGGTTTCGTGAGGTTTGATGCCCAGCTTGTGGCAGGTCCGGTTCAGAAGGCCTTCCGAACCGCCAAGCGCGCACGAAAGCGTGGTGCACACTTCGATCAGGGTCTTGCCTTCCGGCTTGAGACTGAACATCGTGTAGAAGCTCGCCGTGTCATGAACCTGGGCGGTGGAGACCCCCAGAATCTGCGCGATCTCTGCCATCGCTTCGGCCGTGATGTAGCCGTCCTGCTCCTGCGCCAGACGAAGGGCGGGCAAAAGGGCCGAACGCTTGATCGGGTACTTCGCGATCGTCGCGTCGAGCTTGGTGCGGTTCTCTGCGGTAAAGGGCATTTTGAACTCGTAGGCGTTCGCTAAAAGATGAACGCCAGAGCGGGCTTCATCTCTTTCACCAAAACTCGAGGCACTACCACTCGAGCGCGCCCGACTTCCAGGCGTACGCAAAGCCCGCTCCCAGCAGGCCCATGAAAATCATCATCTCGATGAAGCCGAAAACGCCCAGCTCCTTGAAGATCAGCGCCCATGGATACAGAAACGCGGCATCCACGTCGAACAGAATAAAAAGCATCGCCACCAGATAGAACTTGATGGGAAAGCGCTCGGATAGCTTGGCGACCGACGGAACACCGCACTCGTAGACGGCGCTCTTCTGCGGATTCGGACGCGGCCGGCCAAGAAGCTGAGAGAGCACGACGTTGAAAATCGCAAAGCCAGTCGCGGCCAAAAACAGCAGCACGACCGGGAAGTACGCCGGCAGACTCGAGGTGGCTGCGATGGGCATTTATGTTGTAGGGGGGCTCGGGATTCTTGCTAGCGATTGTGGTTTCGGAGAGGAGCGGGAACGACCGCCGCCCCAAAAAAACGAAAGCGGGCGGACTATATGTGGGCTGCGCAAAGACGTCAAGGATATGCACGCTCGCATGTAGCTCCCAGGGCGAAAACAAATGGGCACATAGCCGGTTCGCGGAATCGCGCTAGTCGCGACGGGCTCCATCGCATGGCGGTGGCCTTGCGGTGGCTGACCATGCGTTGGGCCTGCTCACGGCCTGACCGTTGACCTACGCATTAAGCCCACGAATTAAGTGTGCGACCTTCCTGACACGAAGGAGTAGGGTTAAGGCTCAACTAACAGGAGAAACCCCACAT
>JBDSLN010000467.1:0-3441 GCA_039916365.1 Vicinamibacteria bacterium | reverse complement strand
GCTGGCGTACGCATTCAACGGCTGGTCGGCGCGTCATCTCGCGCGTCGGCTGGGGCTCCGCGACCCCGCGGCTTTTGTCGCCGGCTGTCTGTTCGCCTTCAACACCTACGCGCTGAACGAGTCGCCGCGCGTCAACGTCGTGTTCCTGGGATTCCTTCCGCTGGCCATCGGTTCGTTGCTCACGTACATGGAAACAGGCGAACGGCGCGAGGCGTGGAAGGTCGCGCTCTTCATGCTCGCGCAGGCCTACGCCGAGAATTATTATCTAGTCTACGGATCCATCGTCCTCGCCCTGATCATCATTCCTTATCTGTGGTTCCGGTTTCGCGTAACCCTGACTCGGCTGCGCGGCCTTGCCGTGCCGACCCTACTGGCGGCAGCACTCTTCCTTCCCGTCATGAACGCGTACCTCGATATGGACAGTCGGTTCGACTACCGCCGTGAGGCTCCGCAGACGATGGGGATCGAGCACTACTTCGCGCCGCTCTCCGGGAACGTCTTGTACGGCTCGCTAGGCCGGAAGGTGCGGGGTCAGCAGCTGGGCGCACACTTCGTCGGCTTCGTGGCGTTGGGCCTGGCCGCCGTGGCGATCGTGGCCGCGCTGCTGCGCCGCGGGAGTTCGGGCGACGAGGCGGGTTTGATCCGACCATCCGCGTGGGTTCTGGCAGTCACGGGGCTCGCGCTGATCTTCCTCCTGCTTTCGCTTGGCCGAAACGTGCAGTGGAGCGGGGTCAAGCTGATGCCGGGCCCCTTCGGGTTTCTCTACGATCACGTCGCCCTGTTCCAGCGCGTCCGCATTCCCGAGCGATTGTCCTTGGTCGCCATGCTGTTCGTGGGGCTCCTCGCCGCCCGCGGTGTCTCGCTCATGCCTTCGCGCGCGTTCCGCCTGGCCCTGTGCCTGATTCTTCCATTGGAGCATCTGACGGTGCTGCAGAACTGGGTGCGCATCCCGGTGGGCGAAGATATTCCGCAGGTCTACCGCTATCTCAAGACAGACCCCGCCACCGCGGTGGCCGAGGCGCCCATCCATGGCGAGGGTCTCGTGCGGATGGAGTCTTTGGAGATGTACTACTCGCTCTTTCACGAGAAGCCGATCACGGCGGCCTATCTTTCCTTCCCGCCGCTCCTGCTCGCCATCCTGAGGCGACGCCTCGCGGAGTTTCCGGGTTCAGAGACTCTGGACGCGCTTCGGCGCGTGCGTGTTGACACCATGGTGCTCCACGTCGGGCGTGACGGAGGAGCCGCGATGAAGCGGGCGGCCGAGCAGGAGCCGGCGCGGTCGCAATTGCGCCTCATCGCTTCGTTTCCAAACAACGCTCACGTGCTGACCCAGTCGGGCGGCGACCTCGGCGACCCGGGAACGGACGTGATCTATCGCATCGAACCCCGGCCGCTCGAGAAGGCAGCACCCCTTCCGTGGGGTGTGCGAATCACGGATCGTGACTGGGCTTATCGGTCGAGCGCCGGTCCCGCATGGCGGCTGGGCGACGCCGATCTGAATACCTTGTGGAAGAGCGAGAGCCCGGTTCACGGAGGCGAGTTCATCGAAATCGGCTTCCGCGGCGCATCAGTCAAGGTGTCGGGGGTGGCGCTTCCGCTGACGCGCCACCAGACGCTTCCCTCGTCCTTCGTGATCGAAGGCCGGAGCGTCGACGGGTCGTGGGAGGAGTTGAGCGCCTACGATGGCGCTCATCGCCGCCAGCTCATTGACACGCTGCTGGCCTCGCCCGGATTCGCGCGACTTGGCTTCGCGTTCGATGGACCGAAAACGGTCCAGGCAATCCGGTTGCGGGCCACTGCTTTCGCCGAGTCATTCGATGGATGGCGCCTCTCGGAGATCGAGATCCTCGCACCTGCTCTCTACTAGTCCGGTCCACTTGAACAAGATGCGCAGCTTCATCATCGGCACCGCGGGCCACATCGATCACGGCAAGAGCAGTCTGGTGAAAGCGCTCACCGGAACCGACCCCGACCGGCTCAAGGAGGAAAAGGAGCGCGGCATCACCATCGACCTCGGCTTCGCGCACGCGCCGCTCGCCGCCGACGTCATGGCTTCGTTCATCGACGTGCCCGGCCACGAGAAGTTCGTGCGCAACATGCTGGCGGGCGCCTCTGGAATCGACGCGGTGTTGCTAGTGGTCGCGGCCAACGAAGGGGTCATGCCCCAGACGCGCGAGCACTTCCACATCTGCAGGATGCTTGGCATCCCTCGCGGTCTCGTCGTCATCACCAAGATAGACGCCGCGGACGCAACCACTCTGCGTTTGGTGGAAGAACAGACGCAGGACCTCGTCAAAGGATCCTTTCTCGAGGATGCGCCGATGGTCGGTGTGTCCGCGAGAACAGGAATGGGGTTGGATCACCTTCGAGCGTCCCTTCTCGCCATCGCCCGCTTCACTGCCGCCCGCGCCCGATCCGGCGTGTTGAGGCTCCCGATCGATCGCGTGTTCACCCTCCGCGGCTTCGGGACCGTGGTCACGGGAACCCTCATGAGTGGAACGGTGGCAGTAGGGGACGAGGTGGTGCTTCAACCTGCGGGAAAGCGCGCGCGCGTGCGAGGTCTTCAGGTTCACGGAGCGGCCGCCGAAGTTGCTGTGTGCGGAGAGCGCACGGCCCTCAACCTCGCAGGCCTCGCAGTGGAAGACCTGAGCCGCGGGGACGTGGTGCTGCGCGAGGCGTCGATGACGCTCAGTCGGGCAGCCCACATCGAACTCAATATGCTGGAAGGGGTCTCGCTCAAGAACAATGCAAGGGTTCGCATTCATGCGGGAAGCGCCGAAGTTCTGGGCCGGGTCCGTCTCGCGGCGCGCACGAGTGTTGCGTCGGGCATCGAGGTCGCGGAGATTCGCTTCGAAGGGCCGGTCGTTCTGGGCCGCGGAGACAGGATCGTGCTGCGCAGCTATTCCCCCATGGAGACAATCGCGGGCGGCCGGGTGCTGGATCCGCTGCCGCGACCAAGACGTCGCGCGGAGATCGAAGCCCTGCAGAGCACCGCTGCAGAAACTGACGGGCAAGCCGTCCAGCGGTTTGTTCGCGAAGCAGGCATCGGCGGTCTTTCCCTTCATGCGATGGCCATGCGCTTCGCGGTTCCGGTTGATCAGGTCCGCCAGCTTATGCAGAACGTGTCCCCGGCCATCGTCTTTGGCGGCGACGAGGATCTGGCGATCGACGTGTCTTGCCTCGTGGGTCTCGAGAGCGCCGTCATCGAACGCCTCACTCAGCTGCATGACCGGGATCCCCTCGCGCCCGGCTTCTCGAAAGAGGAGATGCGGCGACGCGCCTTCGCCAAGGCCGGGCCCGGAGTCTTTGAACATGTGATGGACCGTCTCGGCCGAGAGGGACGCATCAAGGACTCGGCGGATCTGATCGCGCTGCCCAAGCGCTCCGTTCAACTCACCGGCCCGGAGGGCGTGGCGCGCCTTGCCTTGGAAGGCGCACTCG
>JBDSLN010000466.1:0-4852 GCA_039916365.1 Vicinamibacteria bacterium | reverse complement strand
CGCGGAATGGTACGACCTGGCCAAAGATCCCGCGGAGAAAACGAATCGCCCGCCCGCGGATTCGTTGCGCGCGTCCATCGAGAGCCGCGCTCAGGATGCGGCCTTGAGGTCGCGTTCGACCGCGGCGACCAAGGCGGTGGTTCTGTCGAGCGAACAGCGCGAAGCGCTGAAGGCGCTCGGCTACGTCAAGTAGGACAAGTGCGTCGATCCGACAGACGATGACGGAGCTTACCTCGCGCTCAGCCGATAAACCTCGCTGCCGGCGAGCAGATAGGCACCGACACCGTACACCTCGGTTTCATCCGGCCCGGTCTTGCCCGGCGCTGCTCCGACTTCCTGGACGTAGCCAAGCTTGCCGCTTGGAAGCACGGCGCGATTCAACGCGGCCCAACCCTTCCAGATCGCCGGTTCGTACGCGGCGTGATCGAGCAGGCCTTCGTTGACGCCCCACGCCATCGCATAGGTGAAAAACGCAGTGCCGCTGGTCTCCGGAATCGGAATGCTCTCGGCGCTCAGCAGGCTGACCGGCCAGTAACCGTCGGGCTTCTGAAGCGTGACCACCTTAGCCGCCATGTCCTTGAAGAGCGCCGTGAAACGTGGGCGGGCCGCGTAGTCCCTGGGAAGGTACTGAAGGACCCGCGCCAGACCGGCGATGACCCAGCCGTTGCCGCGGCTCCAGAAGACCTTGGCGCCATTGGCTGCGCGCTGACCGAAGTATCGGCTGTCGCGGTAATAAAGATTCTCCGCGGGATCGTAGAGATAGTCGGTGGTCTTCCACCAAAGACGAGCCATCATGTCGGCGTAGCGGATGTCGCCGGTCTGACGCGTGGCGAGTGCGAGGGCGGGAGGCGACATGAAGAGCGCATCGCACCAGATCCATTCACGGTTGGTTTTGTTCTGATCAAAGTCGAGCGCCTCATCGAACGGCATGGTCAGCATTTCGTTGAAGAGCGTGAGTGCTTCCGCCGTCATCTTCGGATTCTTTTCGCGAGCGTTGAGCAGGAAGTAAGTTTGCGTGATGGCCTGGTCGTCCGCGTGGAAGCGTTTCGGACCATGGGTCCACTGATTCGCTTCGCCGGTCGCGCGCATGGCGTCGTAATACTTCTCCGGCGTATTCGACAGCGGAGCAAAGGCGTCAAGGCTCGCCCAGAACGGAGCCTGGTGCCATTCCCAGAGCTTGTGCGACGACGGATTCGCGAGTTGCCAGTTGGCGACGCGGGTCATCTCTTCGACGATGGCCTTGCGTGACGGCCGAGCGACCGAGAATGGCGATGATGCCGAAGATCCTGCTCCTTTGGAAGGCGCCGGCTGAACCGCCGCGTTGTGACACCCCGCGCCGCACGCAATCGAGATCGCCAACGCAAACCGAAGGGGAAGGTTTGGACCGGCGTGGTTTCGCTGCATGGTCTCCGCCTCCTTGGCGGTCGTTGGGAACGCGCAAGGAGCGCAGCTTAGAAGCTGGCGCGCAGGGTCACAACGAATTCGTTCGGATGAAGCTTGCCGCGTGACGTCGATACGTCGTTGTAGGTGTATTCGGCGGTCGCGTCCACGTTCTGGATGATTCCGACTCGCAGGCCGAAGTCGAACTTCTTCCAGTCCCAGCCGATCGACGGTGCCGGGAACTGCGGAGCCACGGAGAAGTCGTTTTCGATGTTCGAGAAGCGGAACACCGGGCGAATCCACGTCAGCACCGGGGTATCGCCGGAGAGGAAGACATCGTTAAGAGGAATCGTCACGGAAACCTCCGCCTCGGCACCCTTGCGGACGAGGCCCGCGATGTCTTGATAAACCCACTGAGCGAACACGCGGACGTCATTCACGCGCGCCTGCAGGTTGAACCCGTACTCGACCTTGGGGTCAGCGTTGTTGAACGCGAGCGGGAACGCGACGCCGCGAAGCAGGGTCTTGTCACCGAGGTAGAAGCTGCCGCGGATCGCCGGACGCTCCTGAAGCTTGCGGCTGAAGCGCCAGCCCTCGACGTCAAAAGCGTGCTTCGCGTCGGCATCGGCCCCGCGGAAACCAACGCCCACGCCGTTCTGCATGCTTTGCGCGAGGTTCAGGTCCTGCGCCTTCGCGTCATAGAGGATGGGGAAGCCCGACTCGTAGATCGGCGTGGTGCCGGTGACGGGACGAGTGGTGTTGCCAGGGACGCGCTCGGGCGTGCCGTTATCGCCGGCGAGGAGGTTCGGGTCTCGGAAGAAGAGAGGATTGCCGTTCGCGAGCGAGCCGCGCCAGTAGATGTGCTTGCCGAAATCACCGCCGATCTCGACGCCGATCTCCTCGAAGCGTCCGACTGCAGTGCCCCACAGGCCGTAACTTTCCATCGAGCGGGTGAGCTGCTTGGTGAAGCGCGAGGCTTTTCCGAACTGCACATAGAAAGGATGGCTCTCCGGCGCCTCGAGCGTTCCGGTACGGTTGCCGAAACGGATCCAGGCATGACGCAGCGACACGCGGTCGTCCGATGATGTGGGATTGCGGTCGTAGAGATCGAGGAAGTTGACCTGGAATCCCGCGTGAATGTGCGGGGTCAGATTCGCTTCGCCCATGAGATTGACGGTGGAGACTTCGAAGGACGGGCCGCGGGCCGTGGTCCGCTCGAACACCTGGGTCTGACCCGGCGCCAGGAAACTCGGTGGGAAAGGGAAGGCGACGAGCGATTCCGCGAACTTCAAATCACGGAAGTGGGTCTTCACTTCGACACTCAACTTGACCTTCGGCTCGGCTTCCGGCATCGGTTCAGCCTGGTCTGCGGGGTTGGTGGTTGTGGCGACGGTCATCGTCGGCGCAGTGGAGGCGCCGCTTCTTTCCTGTGCGGGAAGGTTCTGCGCGGCTAAAAGCGCGAGGCCAAAAATGGGGGTGGCTTTGCTCAACAAGTTTATCAATCCGCGCATTTTATAGAACAGAAAGCACTTCTGGAGGTCATTGGTATCATCTACGCCTCGAACGTCGAGTGCGCCCGTAGCTCAATGGATAGAGCGTTGCCCTCCGAAGGCAAAGGCTACTGGTTCGAGCCCAGTCGGGCGCACCATTTTCGCCGAAGCGGTCTTCAGGCACCTCGGGTCTAGACTCCCCGGCGAGGTTTATCTCATGAATCCACGCTCCCGTTTGCGGTCCGTGCTGCCTTTGGTGGTGGTCGCCGCGTCGTCCTTCGCCTCCGCCGAAGGGCTGAAGCATCCCTACTGCGGCACGTACCTCGGCGGCGATCTCGCTGCTGTTGTCAAGTCGCAGGAGGCGCGCGCCCGTCGCGGAGTGAAGGCGTCCGCCGGTCCGCTCGCCGCGGATGTCACCCGTCAGGGCGATGTCGCGATGCTCGTCGATCGGGGCGATCTTGTGCTGTCCGCGAATCCGCTCGATCTTCAGGGCAAGGGTCTGGAGTTCCGGCCGGGCTACGTGGTGTCTCGGGTGGATCGTCCGCTCGATGCGGACGGAACGCCGATCACGCTAGGCGACGATGATTCCCGGGCGGTCGCGCTCCCTTTCGCTTTTCCCTTCTTCGGCAAGAGCTATGACCGGGCGTTCGTGAATTCCGATGGCAACCTGACCTTCGAGGCTGCCGACAACGCGTCGACTTCTCGGACCCTGGGGCGCCTCATCGCCGGCCCGCCGCGCATCGCACCGCTGCTTGCGGATCTCGATCCGGGTACCTCCGGGCGCGTGACCACGATCTCCCGTGCCGACGCGTTCAGCGTCAAATGGACCGACGTCCCTCAATTCGACGTGGCCGACAAGAACACCTTCGAGCTGACGTTGTTCCCCGACGGTCGGATCGCTTTTTCCTATGATGCGGCGTTCCTCTCCGCCACCCTTTCGGAAGGTGCCGTTGGTATCGCGGCGGGTGGAGGTGTCGAGGGACTGCAGACCGCCGATCTCTCAACCGTAGCGGGTCTGACCTTCGCGCGATCGGTCGGCGAGTCGTTCCGCGCCGAGACCGACATCGACCTCACTGCGGTCGGCCGTGCCTTCTATTCAAGCTTCGGCGACGACTACCAGCAGCTCGTCGTCTACACGAACCGCAACTACATCCCGCGTTCGCAGGGAGCCTTCGCTTACGAGAACAACGTCCGCAACTCGATTTCGGGGATCGGTCGGTCCTCCGCGGACTACGGCGCGGCCTACGGATCGGCGGCGGCGCTCGAGAGCGTGGTGTTGATGGACGCCTTCACGAAGTATTCCGCGAACGCGACCGATCGCGTCGTGCGCGAGGAGACAACGCTTTCTGTTCTGGCTCACGAAGTCGGACACCGGTGGCTCGCGAGGGCCCGCTTCAACGATGGCGGCGTCAGTAGCGCTGAGTTGCTTGGACGTCAGCAGGCGCACTGGAGCTTCTACATGAACTCCGGCGGCTCTCATGACGAAGGCAACCAGATTGAGGATCTCGGGGGGGGACTCTTCCGCACCGGACCTTCGTCGCAGCGGTACGGTCCGCTCGACCAGTATCTGATGGGCATCCGGCCGGCCGTGGAAGTGCCGCCTTTCTTCGTGATCAGCAACGCGGCGCCTCTCAACGGAGCGCAGACCGCCGAACGCGCGCCCGAGTCCAACGTGGACATCCGCGGCACGCGCAAGAACGTCACGGTGAACGATGTCATCGCGGCACTTGGTCCGCGTCAACCAGCACCAGCTCCCAATCCGGCGCCCTGGCGAATGGCGTTTCTGTTTGTCACGAGTGGCGCTTCCACCGATGCTGCGGCCGTGACGCTCGTCGATCGCATCCGCTCACAGTTCGAGGCGTTTTTCCCCGTGTCGACCGAAGGGCGTCTCTCGGTTGAGACCCGGTTGAAGTAGCTCCCTGCCGAAGTCGACCCGATCGGACCCGGCCCTCGATCTGCGGGGAACGCTCTTCATTCTGGGA
>JBDSLN010000465.1:0-2609 GCA_039916365.1 Vicinamibacteria bacterium | reverse complement strand
GATGTCGAGCAGCGGGCTCTTACCCGTAACCTCGAACACGTCGTAAGCAACCTTCTTGATGATGGTCGCGCGCGGGTCGTAGTTCTTGTAGACGCGATGACCGAAACCCATCAGACGGACGCCGTCGCCAGCTTTCACCTTGTTGATGAACTCGGGCACATTCTTCACCGAGCCGATCTCGGTGAGCATGCGGATGACCGCTTCGTTCGCCCCGCCATGCAGCGGCCCGAACAAAGCAGCCGACGCTGCGGCAACGGCCGAATAGGGGTCGACTTCCGAACTCCCCACCGAGCGCATGACTGCCGTCGAGCAGTTCTGCTCGTGGTCAGCGTGAAGGATGAAAAGCACCTCCAGTGCCCGCTCCAGAACCGGGTTAGGCTGGTACTTCACCTCGGTGGTCTTGAACATCATGTTCAGGAAGTTTCCGGTGTAGGAAAGATCGTTGTCGGGGTACGCGTACGGCATGCCGACCATGTGGCGATAGCCGAAGGCGGCGATCGTGATCATCTTCGCGATCAGTCGATCGATCTGCTTCTGGCGGATCTCGACGTTCCGGATTTCCTTCGACTCTGGATAGAACGTACCCAGCGCCGCCACGGTCGACATCAGCTTCCCCATCGGATGAGCGTTGTAGCGGAACGAATCCAGGAGACCCTTGAGGTTTTCGTTGATGATCGTGTGGTGGGTGATGCGGAACGTGAAGTCTGCCAGCTCCGCGCTCGTCGGCAGTTCGCCGTTGAGAAGAAGATAGGCCGTTTCCAGGTAGGTGCTGTGCTCGGCGAGCTGCTCGATCGGATAGCCGCGGTACTCGAGAATGCCCTTGTCACCATCGATGAACGTGATCGAGCTCCGGCACGAAGCCGTGTTCATGAACGCGGGGTCATACGTCATCATCCCGAAGTCTTCGCTATCGACCTTGATGTTGCGCAGGTCTGTTGCCTTGATGGTCCCCTCGGTGATGGGGAGCTCATACGATTTTCCAGTTCGGTTGTCCGTAACGGTGAGGGTGTCGCTGGCCAAGACGCTACCTCCAGATGGTGAATCGGCTGGTGAATCTATCACGCGCGAGCGCAACGCCACGGGCCGGAGGCGGTAGTGGTGCAACCAGCGGGCCGGTCGCGACGGGATGGCTCACGCCAGGTCCCCAGCCTCCGAGGCCATGACTGCAATCGCCGCGATGGCGGCGGTTTCGGCGCGCAGGCGGCGTGGTCCGAGCCTGCGGAAGCGCACGCCCTCGGTGCGCGCGAGTTCGAGTTCCTCGTCCGTCCACCCGCCCTCGGGTCCGATCAGGATTACGGTACCGTCGACGCAGGCTCCACCATCGGCCGTGGCGTCCGCATTCAGAAGGAGCCGCGGACTTTTTCCCATGACGACCTCTTCGAACGTGACGGGCGGATCGAGCGCTGGAAGCGAGAGACGGCCTGCCTGCTTCGCGGCCTCGAAGACGATCTTTTCCCAGCGCTCACCCTTGCCGCGATATCGCTCGGGACGGACCTCGCATCGCGCAGAGGTGAAGGGAATGATCTTTCGGACGCCGAGTTCCGTGGCCTTCTGCAGCACCAGTTCGAACTTCTCGAGCTGGATGATGGCCATGGCCAGAGTCAGGCCGACGCCCGATTCGCGCCGCGGATCGACGACGCTCTGGATGGTGGCGCCGATCTCGTCCTTGCCGAGTCGAGTCACCAGGGCCGTCACTCCTTTCCCACGACCGTCGAAGAGCTCAATGGTCTCTCCTTCGCGAACGCGGACCACTCGCGCTGCATGATGAAACTCGCTGTCCTTCAAGACGACGTCACCCATCTCGGGCAAGGCAGCGAGAAAAAAACGGTGATGCATCGTCAACCCCCCATCACGACGTCGCTGGTTGCCGGCCGCTCCGCGGTCTGGCGCAACTGCTCGCGCATGAACGGCAGGAGCAGCAGCCCGGGAATTCCAAGGGCGACGGTGATCCAGAAATACTGCGCATATCCGAATGATTGAGCGGCCACTCCGCTGAACGACCCGATCACCGACCGGGAAAGTCCGAAGATCGCCGTCAGCATGGCGAACTGCGTGGCTGCATGTTCGCGGTCACAGACCGACATGAGGAACGCCAGGAACGCCGCGGTGCCGAGACCGGCCGTGAAACTCTCGACGATCGTCGCAGCGTAGAGCGCGGAGCGAGGGAGATCGAAACTCGCCGCAAGCGCGTAGCCGCAGTTGGACAGCATCTGGAGAAGCCCGAGCCAGAGCAGCCCGGCCATCAGCCCGAAACGAGCGAGGAAGATTCCACCCGCGATCGCGCCTGCGATGAGGAAGGAGAGGCCGATGACCGTGGTCACGGTCCCAATCTCGGCGGCGGTGAATCCGCGATCGACCCAGTAGGGCTTCACCATCGGAGTCAGCGCAAAGTCGCCCATCTTGTAAATCAGCACGAACAGGATGAAAAGAACGGCGCGCCGCCGCTTGAACCAGCTTGCGAATCCAGCGAGGGGACTGGCGGCGTCGTTGCGCGCTTCTCGCGTGTCGCGGACCAGGAACGCGGCGCAGGCGAGCGCCGCGCTGATGCCCGCGCCGAGTTGCAGAACGCCGCGCCACCCCAGGAACGGCGTGAGCGCCGCCAATGCGCC
>JBDSLN010000464.1:0-5037 GCA_039916365.1 Vicinamibacteria bacterium | reverse complement strand
GGTCAGGTTGTTGGCCATCGAGTTGACGGAGTCGGTGAGATCTTTCCACGTGCCGGCGACGCCGGGCACGACGGCCTGGCCGCCGAGACGACCGTCGGTCCCGACTTCGCGGGCGACACGCGTGACTTCCGATGCGAAGGAACGCAGCTGATCGACCATCGTGTTGACGGCTTCTTTGAGCTGCAGGATTTCGCCGCGGACGTCGGCCGTCACTTTCTTCGACAGGTCGCCCGAGGCGACGGCGATCGTGACGTCCGCGATGTTTCGAACCTGAACGGTCAGGTTGTTCGCCATCAGGTTGACGTTGTCGGTGAGGTCCTTCCATGTTCCGGCAACGCCCGTGACCTGCGCCTGCCCGCCAAGCTTTCCTTCGGTGCCGACCTCGCGGGCGACACGTGTGACCTCGCCGGCGAACGCGTTCAGCTGATCGACCATCGTGTTGATGGTGTTCTTCAGTTCGAGGATTTCGCCTTTCACGTCGACCGTGATCTGGCGCGAGAGATCGCCGCGGGCGACCGCGGTGGTGACGTCGGCGATGTTTCGAACCTGCGCGGTCAAGTTGCCGCACATCGCGTTGACGGAGTCGGTCAGGTCTTTCCACGTTCCGGCGACGCCCGGGACAACCGCCTGACCGCCGAGACGACCTTCGGTTCCCACCTCGCGCGCGACGCGCGTGACTTCCGACGCGAACGAGCGCAATTGATCGACCATCGTGTTGATGGCTTCTTTAAGCTGCAGGATCTCACCCCGGACGTCGACCGTGATTTTCTTCGACAGGTCGCCGCTTGCCACTGCGATTGTGACTTCAGAGATGTTGCGAACCTGGGCGGTCAGGTTGTTCGCCATCGAGTTGACGGAGTCGGTGAGGTCTTTCCACACACCGCTCACTTCGCGGACGTCGGCCTGTCCGCCAAGTTTTCCGTCGGTTCCGACTTCGCGCGCGACGCGCGTGACTTCCGAGGTGAAGACGCCGAGCTGCTGGATCATCGTGTTGACGATGGTGGCGGACTTGAGGAACTCGCCTTCGAGCGGACGTCCATCGACGTCCATCGGCATGGTGTGCATCAGGTTTCCCTGAGCGACGGCGGAAATTGCGCGCGTGACTTCCGTGGTCGGCCAGAGCAGGTCGTCCATCAGGGTGTTGACGGAGCCCTCCATCTCGCCCCATGCGCCATGGATCGTTCCGAACTTGACGCGTTGCCGCGTCTTGCCCTTCTTGCCGACGCTCTCACCGACACGCTTGAGCTCGGCCGCCATTCGCGCATTCGCGGTGACGATCTCGTTGAAGGTATCGGCCAGTTTGCCTTCAAGCCCCAGCCTGTCGCCAGGAAGGCGTACCGAAAAGTCGCCATCGCGGACCGCCAGGAGCGCCCGCAAGAGGTCGCCTCCGGGTACGAGTCCGGACCCGTCGGGATTGACGGCGTCTTGGCCCACACGTCCAACACTTTGTGTACTCATCGAGGCTCCTGAGTATGCGGATTGATGAAAAAACTCGTTTTTCAGACTACTACGACGTCGTCAGACAACCAACAAGGTTTTGGAGGGATAAGCTCGCGACAATGGCCTCCCGAAAGAAAGCTGCGGTTGCTGATTTGTTCGGAACGGATGACGGATTGAAGCCGCAGGCCGACGCGGAGCCGAAAGCGCCGCGGAAGCGCGCGGTCAAGGCTCCCGCAGCGCCCGCCATCGACGACCGGACCGCCGCGTTGCTCGCGAGGCTTCCAGATCTCGTGGAGAGGCTGGAAGCGCTCGTCGCCGAAGTGCCGAAGGCCGTCGAGTTCGAGCCGCTGGCCGAACATATCTACGCCTTCGCGCAGAGCGGCCCAAGGTTGATGGAGTCCTTGGAATCGGTCAAGGCCGCAGTGCCACAGATCGAAACGGCCACCCAGGCCTTGGGGGAAACGGCCATGACTTTGCAGGACACGAACCAGCGTCTCGCGGAATCGCTGATGCGTCTTCCGGCCGCGGAAGACTATGAGCCTCTCGCCGCTCCGCTGATCGAGTTCACTAAGATCTCTCCCGCGCTCACCGAGACGCTGCGCGAAGCCGTGGTCTCGTTCGCATCCGTCACTCAGGTCACGAAGCGACTGGAAGCGATCTCAAGTCACCTCAAGTTAGCCGAGGCCGCCCAGCCGGCTCCGCCTTCCGTCAAGACGAAGGCGAAAGCAGAGGTCGTGAGCGCTTCGAACGGACACGTGGCCGAGACGCTGGAGACGCTCGCCAACGAGATCGACGGAGCACTTGAAAAGATTCCCAAGGATCCCGAGTACGCGCGCGTGGCCGATCAACTGCGGGAACTTGCGACGGTCTCTCCTTCCCTGATGGAGTGGATGAAGGAAGTGAGGCCCCTGTCTCCGCCGCTCGCCGGATCTGTCCTGACCCTTCGCCGCGTGGCCACCAGCCTTCGCGAAAACGCATCGATTCTTCGAGGAGACAAGCATTGACCACACGTTCCCGCCTGCATCCGCTCCTGTTCGCCGCAATTTTCGTGGCGCTTGTCCGGCCTGCCACAGCCCTCACCAACCGCAATGATGTCGGTGATGACCGCAAGTCCGCCCGGCTGAAGGCCCCGAAGATCACCCTTCTTCCGAACGGGTGGCGCATTTCGCCCGTCGGTCAGCACATCACCATAGGCGACCTGCCCCTGAATCTGGTGATGACGCCCGATGGTGACCACCTGATCGTCACCAACAACGGCTACAGCCAGCCAAACCTCGTGGTGTACGACTTCAGCAAGCAGATCGTGCGCTCACGCGTTCCTCTGGAATCCGCGTGGCTTGGTCTCGCCTTTCACCCCGATGGGAAACGGTTGTTCTCCTCTGGATCCGCAAAAAATCGCATCGACGAATTCGCGTGGGACATGGGCGCTGTCAAGAAAACCGGTGATTTCGAACTGCCGCAACCCGCAAGCGACAGCTTTGTCGGCGGTCTGGCCGTGGCTCCTGATGGCAAGACACTGTTCGCGGTCCACGTTCTGGGGGAGAAGCTGCACGCGATTGATCTCCAAACGCGTGCGGTCCTGAAGACGGTCAACCTGCCCGCGGAGCCTTACACAGCGGTCGTCTCGCCGGACTCAAAGACGCTCTACGTCTCGCTTTGGGGCGGGTCGAAGGTTCTGGCCTTCAACGCCTCGGACCTGACGCTGAAGCACGAGATCGTGGTGGGAGAGCATCCAAACGCGATGGTCTTCTCGAAAGACGGCTCCCGCCTTTTCGTCGCTTGCGCCAATACCAACGCCGTCTGGAACATCGATCTCACTCAGGCGTATGCGACCGAACAGATCGGCATCGCGCCGTTTCCCAACATGCCGCCTGGAAGCACGCCTAACGCGCTTGATCTCTCGCCTGACGGCAAGACGCTTCTGGTGGCGAACGCCGACAACAACACCGTCACGGTGGTCGAGATCGAAGCCGATGGAAAGGGCGACGTTCAGGGTTTCATTCCCACCGGCTGGTATCCCACCGGAGTTCGCTATTCGCCTGACGGGAAGAAGATCTTCATTCTTTCCGGCAAAGGCCTCGCGAGCGAGGCGAATCCGCGCGGCCGGCAGGCGGGCGTGAACGTCGGACCCGACGCGCAGTACACAGGGGGCATGTTGTGGGGCACGCTGACCACCCTTCAGGCGCCCGACCGAGCGAAACTCAAGGAATACACCGCCACCGCGCTCTACGTCACACCCGACACGGGAAAGTCACAGCTGAGTCCGGCCAAAGCGCCCTTGCAATCGGTGATCCCGCGAAGGGTTGGTGGTGCGTCGCCGATCAAGCACGTCTTCTATGTGGTCCGCGAGAACCGAACCTACGACCAGATTCTGGGCGACATTCCTGAAGGAAACGGCGATCCCAATCTCACGCTCTTTGGCGAAGAGGTCACGCCGAACGCGCATGCCCTGGTCCGGCAGTTCGTTCTGCTCGACAACTTCTACGTCGACGCAGAAGTGAGCTACGACGGACACGCTTTCTCCATGGGTGCTTGGGCCACGGATGCGGTCGAGAAGATCTGGCCGATGAACTATGGCCGCCGCGAGGCGCGGTACCTCTCGGAAGGCGGTGGCCAGCAGCGCAACGCCTATGGAAATCTCGCGGCCGGTCCTCGCGGTTACATTTGGGACGCGGCGGCGCGCAAGAAGGTCACGTACCGAAGCTACGGAGAGTTTTCCATTCCCGGCGCTGAAGTTCGATTCGACGAGGGCATGAAGCCGCCCTACGGCGGATCGGTTCCTGGCCTCAAGGATCACGTTCATCCTACCTATCCGCCCTACAACCTCAGCATCCCGGACAACCAGCGGATCGACGTCTGGCTCGAGGAGTTTCGCGAGTTCGAGACGAACGGCAGGTTGCCGCAACTGAACATCCTCCGCCTCGGGAACGATCACACCGCTGGGACACGAGCAGGCTCCTGGACTCCACGCGCGATGATTGCCGAGAACGATCACGCTCTGGGCAGATTGGTAGAAGCGATCTCCAGTAGCCGCTACTGGAAGGAATCGGCGATCTTCGTGCTGGAGGACGATGCGCAGAACGGCCCCGATCACGTCGACGCGCATCGTTCGGTCGGGCTTGTCATCAGCCCCTACACGCAGCGCAAGGGCGCCGTTGATCACACGCTCTACACCACGTCGGGATTTCTTCGCACCATGGAACTCATCCTTGGTCTCGAGCCGCTCTCGCAGTACGACGCGGCGGCCACGCCCGCCTACGCGGCGTTCGCGCTCACTCCGGGTCTCGCCCCGTTCAAGGCCCGTTCTCCCCGCATCGACGTTCTCGAAAAAAACGATCCACGGGCCTGGGGCGCCAAGGAGTCGGGCGAGATGGACCTCGCCGAGGCCGATCACGCACCCGATCTCCTTCTCAACGAAATCGTCTGGCGCAGCGTCCGTGGGGCCGATTCCAAGATGCCCCCGGCGATGCGCGCGGCGTGGCTGAAGCGCGGGATCAGCGATGACCATGACCATGACCATGACGATGACGATGACGCCGACGATCGCGTTTCAGCGAAGAACACTCGCAAGTCAGCTGCGCGTCCGTCCGGACCCCC
>JBDSLN010000463.1:0-8159 GCA_039916365.1 Vicinamibacteria bacterium | reverse complement strand
TGTCGGAGTAGAGGATGAAGACCATCAGCGCCATGATGAGCACGAAGCCGGCGTTGAGGAACACCAACTTCACCTTCTCGGAGAGTTCGCGGCGGATCACCATCTCCGCTACGAGGACCGCGATGTGTCCGCCGTCGAGCGGCGCCATGGGGAACAGGTTCAGCACGCCGACCGAGATCGACAGAAGAGCGATCAGAAACAGCAGCGAGACAATTCCGGTCCGCGCCGCTTCGCCCGCGGCCTGGGCAATGCCGATTGGCCCGGACAGCGCCGACTTCGCGGCGACCCGGAAGGTCAGAAGCTGCTTCAGCAGGCTGACCATTTGGACGGTTCGATCCCATGTTTCGCGGCACGCTTCCCTCACCGCGCGCACGAAACCGAACTTTTTGATGATGACCTTCTCTCCAATGCCGACGCGGCCTCCCCTGGGTGCGATGTTCAGTGTGATGCGCTCGGTTCCGCGCAGGATCTCGAACGTGATCGCCTTATCTCCAGCCGCGCGAACTTTCTCCGGCACGTCGGCGAACGACTGGAGCGGCGCGCCCGCGATGCGAAGCAGGCCGTCGTTTGGTTTGAGGCCCGCAAGTTCGGCGGGCATGCCCGGCGTCACCTGGCCGACGTGGACCAAGGGAAAAACACCGATATCGCCCATACGCTCATCGATCACCCGAGAGCGAATCGTCTTCGTGATGCGCTCAGGTCCACGCGCGACTTCAATAGGAATGTCGCGGTTCGGACGCATCAGGACGCCGATCTGGACCTGCTCCCAGTCCTCGGCGATCTCGCCGTCGAACTTCGTGATGGTGTCGCCCGGCTGCAGCCCGGCGCTTTCCGCGGGCGAACCCGGATCGATCGCACCAATGGTGGGCTCGTCGTAACGCACGCCTGGAACGCCGACGCCCAGCATGAAGATGATCGTGAAGGTCAGCACGGCGAGGACCGCGTTCATGGCGGGTCCCGCGAGGTACACGAGGAGGCGCTGCCATCTCGGCCGGGACAGGAAATCGTTTCCGTCGCCACGAGGCGCCGTGTCTTCAGTAATCACGTCGTCCGGCTCGCCCTCAAGCTTGACGTAGCCGCCGAGCGGGATCAGGGACACGCGGTAGTCGGTGTCGCCGCGCTTGAAACCGAAGAGCCGCTTCCCGAAACCGAATGAAAAGATGAAGACGCGCATCCCGAACGCCTTCGCGACCAGGAAATGACCGGACTCGTGAAAGAAGATGATGACGCCGAGTACGACGATCAGTGCGGCGGTTGAGTTGGCAAAACTACCTATGGCATCCAGCAAATCAGGGGTGTCCAATCATGGGGGAAAGACTCATGAGTCTAGTTGCGGGAGCCTGAAAATCCAGACTTGGCCGCGAGGGTTAGAGTCCGTTCAGAAAGTTGCACTCTGGGGAGTCGACTGACAAAGGGAAGCAAATCATGAGCGTGATGGGCAATGTCCTGGTGGTGGTCGTCGCTTTGTTGCACGCCTGGTTTCTGGTGCTCGAGATGTTTCTCTGGACGAAGCCGCTCGGACTCAAGACGTTCCGCAACACGCCCGAACACGCGCGCGATTCGGCCACCCTCGCCGCCAATCAAGGCCTCTACAACGGCTTCCTGTCCGCGGGGTTGATCTGGGGACTTCTCGCATCAACGCCGTCCCACGCGTTTGCTGTAAAGGTCTATTTTCTAAGCTGCGTGATCATCGCCGGTTGCTACGGCGCGGCCACAGTTTCGAAGCGGATCTTCGTCATCCAGGCGGTGCCCGCCATCGCGGCGCTGGCCTTGTTGGCGCTCGGCCGCTAGGCGTTCCCGCGTCGCGTGCGAGCGTCGCAGGCCTGCCGGGCCTGAGCGCGACTTTCGCAATCCGCGTTCAGCACAACATCCAAGGCGGTGGCTTCGTTGCGCGCGTGGCTCGACAGAATATCGCTGACCACTTCCGTGATGGCCGGGAAGGGGATCTCGCCATCGAGAAACGCCTGAACCGCCACCTCGTTCGCCGCGTTCATGGCGGCGGGCGCGGTGCCGCCCTTGGCGAGTGCTTCATGCGCGAGATGAAGGCTTTTGAAGCGCGTGTGATCGGGCGGTTCAAAGTTCAGGGAGAACGCCCCACTCAGGTCCATGGGTTCGAGCGTCGTCGTCCACACTTCGGGATAGCTGAGCGCGTACTGGATCGGGATGCGCATGTCCGTGCGACCAAGCTGCGCCAGGACCGTTCCATCCACGAACTCCACCATGGAATGAACGACCGACTGCGGATGCACGACCACATCGATGCGATCGCCCGGCACGTCGAACAACCAATGCGCCTCGATGATCTCAAGCGCCTTGTTCATCAAGGTGGCGGAGTCGATGGTGATCTTGCGACCCATCCGCCACGTCGGATGATTCAGTGCCTCTTCGATGGTGATCGCGTCAAAGGTGCCCGCTGCGCGCTTTCGAAAAGGCCCGCCGGAGGCGGTCAGCCAAAGCTTCTTCACCGAAGCGGCCGCGCGGCCCATCAGACACTCGTGAATCGCGCAATGTTCTGAGTCGATCGGAAGCAGCTTCGTGCCGCGCGTCTTCTGCTCGCGCGTCATGATCTCGCCCGCGATCACCAGCGTCTCCTTGTTGGCGAGCGCCACATCCTTACCCGCTTGGATCGCGGCCAGAGTGGGCACGAGACCGATGGCACCAACCGCAGCAGCCACCACGACCTCCGCGGTTGGCGCGGTCGAGACCGCGACCATCGCCGCTTCACCCGATCCCGTCTTCAAACCCGAAAGATCGACCAGACGGCCTAGAGTGAGCAGGGATTCCTCAGATGAAACCGAAACGACCGCGGGTTTGAACTCGGCAATCTGTGCCGCCAGCTTCTCGATGTTTCCGCCCGCGGCCAAAGCCACCACGCGAAACCGATCCGGAAATGCGCGGACCACGGACAGGGTGCTCTCGCCGATGGATCCGGTGGACCCGAGGATGGAGATCGATTTCATGGCCGAACTTCTGGAAAGTAGCACAGGCCTATCGGTTTTAAGCCATACTCGATCTACGGCATGATCCTGCGCATCGGCATCCTCAAGGAAACACCCCAAGGGGAAAGGCGCGTGGCGCTGGTCCCTGCGGATTTGAAGGCGATTCAGGCGCTCGGCGCGGAAGTGGTGATCGAAGCCGGCGCGGGTGTCGCTTCCGCGTATCCCGACGCGGCCTACGTCTCTGCCGGCGCTATTCTTGCGAAGTCACGCGCCGAAGTTCTCGAATCGAGCCGGATCGTTCTCTTTGTGGCTCCCCCGACCGGTCTTGAAAGTCCAGGTCGAGCGGATCAGGTGTTCATAGGAATGGGCGAGGCGCTCTCGAAACCGGCGCCCCATGCGGCTTTGGCGAAGAGTGGTGCGTCCGTCATCGCGCTCGAACTTCTTCCCCGCATCACCCGCGCGCAGTCCATGGACGTTCTTTCCTCGATGGCGACCCTGCTCGGCTATCGCGGCGTCCTGATTGCGGCCGATGCGTTGCCGCGGGTCTTTCCGTTAATGATGACGGCGGCGGGCACGCTGTCTCCCGCGAAGGTATTGGTCATGGGTGCGGGTGTGGCCGGTCTGTCTGCGATCGCCACTGCGAGACGCCTGGGCGCCAGCGTCCTTGCCTACGATGTGCGCGCGGCGGCGAAGGAGCAGGTCGCGTCGCTCGGCGCCCGGTTTCTGGAACTGGAAGTCGATTCGCGTGAGGCCGAAGGCACGGGCGGGTACGCGAAGGCTGTGAGCGAAGAATTTCTGGCGAAGCAGCGCGCGGCCATGCTGAAGGCGGTGGCCGACAGCGATGTCGTGATCACCACCGCGGGCGTACCCGGTAAGAAGGCCCCGATTCTGGTCACCAGAGCGATGGTGGAGGCTATGAAGACGGGCTCCGTCGTCGTCGATCTGATGGCGGAGCACGGCGGCAACTGCGAAGCGACGCGTGCGGGCGAAACCGTAGCGGTGGGCGGCGCGATGGTCCTTGGTCCCACGAACGTCGTTTCCAACCTGGGCGGACACGCGAGCCAGATGTTCTCCCGCAATCTCCTGAACTTCCTGAAGATCGCGATCAAGAAGGGCGAACTCATGCTCAACACCGAGGACGAAATCATCCGCGACGTTCTGGTGGCTCGCGGCGGAGACGTGATCCAACCGCGCGTGCGCGAGGCGTTGGGGCTGGCACCTCTCGCGTAGCCGGACCTGGGAGGACTGCTTAGAAATGGAGACATCCATATGGAGACATCGACGATGACTCACACGCCTGATCTCCTGTCGTCGCTGTACGTTTTGCTGCTGTCCACCTTCGTCGGACTCGAAGTGATCAAGCGGGTGTCGCCGTTGCTGCACACGCCACTGATGTCTCTGACCAACGCCATCTCCGCCATTGCCATCGTCGGTGCGCTGATCATTACGGGCCGCCAGGAGACAACCCTCTCGACCGTTCTGGGCGCCCTCGCCGTCGTCTGTTCGATGATCAACGTGACCGGCGGCTACCTCATCACATTCCGCATGGTGAAGATGTTCAAACGCAAGGCTTCGCAGAAGTGAACGAAACCTTCATTCCCGCCGCATACCTCGCGGCCTCCGCGGCCTTCATCCTTGCGCTGAAATGGCTGAGCAGCGTCCCCACCGCGCGTCGCGGCGTGGTGATCGGCGCGATCGGCATGGCGCTCGCAATCGGTGGCACGCTGCTGTCGCCCGAGATCGTCAGCTACCGCTACATCGCGATCGCCCTCGTGCTCGGCAGCCTGATCGGCGTTCCGATGGCGATGATGCCGATGACCGCGGTTCCTCAACGAACCGCGCTGTCGCATGCATTTGGCGCGCTCGCCGCAGCGCTCGTGGGCACGGCGGAATATTCGCTGCGCTACGCGACGGTCGATCGCATCACCATGTTCGCGTTGACCATCGAAGTCCTGCTCGGCTTCCTGACCTTCAGCGCCAGCCTCATGGCATTCGGCAAACTGCAGGAGATCCTTCCGCAGCGGCCGATCACCTACAAGGGCCAGAACATCGTGAACCTCGTCGTTCTCGGGCTTGCCCTCGCCATGGGTGTCGCTTTGGTGGTGAGTCCGGGCCAGGTGATTCTCTTCCCGATCATGGCGGTGCTGGCGCTGGCCTTTGGCGTGATGCTCATCGTTCCCATCGGTGGAGCGGACATGCCGACGGTCATAGCACTTCTGAATTCCTACGCAGGTCTCTCCGCGGCCGCGATGGGCTTCGCCCTCGACAACAAGCTGCTCATCATCGCGGGCTCCCTCGATGGCGCGTCCGGTCTGATCCTTTCCATCATCATGTGCAAGGCGATGAACCGTTCGTTTTCCAACGTGCTGTTCGGGGCCTTTGGACAGGTCCAGGTAGCAGCCGCCGGAAAGGTCGAGGCGAAGCCGGTCAAGAGTGCTTCGAATGAAGAAGCCGCCGCGATCCTTGCGAACGCAAACTTGGTCGTCATCATTCCCGGCTACGGCATGGCGGTTGCACAGGCGCAACACAAAGTTCGCGAGCTTCATGACGTGCTGATCAAGAAGGGTGCGAAGGTCGTCTTCGCCATTCATCCAGTCGCGGGACGCATGCCTGGTCACATGAACGTCCTCCTCGCGGAAGCGGACGTGCCGTATGACCGTCTTCTCGAAATGGATGAAGCCAACAGCGAGCTTCCCGAGGCGGATGTCGCCCTCGTCATCGGCGCGAACGACGTGACGAATCCCGCGGCGCGCCACGACCAGAGTTCGCCGGTCTACGGCATGCCGATCATTGACGTCGACAAAGCCCATGTCGTCATGGTGATCAAGCGCTCGATGAACCCCGGCTTCGCCGGCATCGACAACGAGCTCTACACGATGGACAAGACACTGATGCTCTTCGGGGATGCGAAGGCGGTGGTGGGAGAACTCGTAAAGGAAATCGCCGCCGCGGAGTGAGACTCCGCCCAGGTTCCGGCCGTAGAACACGGCAGAGTGGGCGTCGCAGGGCTCACGAGGACGAGCACCCGCACCCTAAACTCGCGCGCTTATGAAACTGTCTGCCTACAAGGGCCGCCTGCTTCTGCTTGGAGCCGTCATCGCCGTCGCGATCTTCGCCACCCGCAGCACCGCGCCGAAAACGACCAAGCCGGTTCGCCGCACCGCCGAGCGCGTCTTTGTCATGGGATTCGATGGAATGGATCCCACCCTGACCAGCAAGTTCATGGCCGAAGGGAAGCTTCCGAACCTCAAGAAGCTGGCGGATTCCGGAACCTACCGGGTCCTGGGCACCACGCAGCCTTCCGAATCTCCGGTGGCCTGGGCGAGCTTCGCCACCGGTGTGAATCCCGGCAAGCACAACATCTATGACTTCCTGGTGCGCGACCTGGATACGTACATGCCCGACCTCGCTATGGTCGACCGGAAGAGTCATCCGCTCAAGTTGCTTTGGGGCACGATACCCATCGCGCGACCGATTCCTCTGTCCACGCGTGGCGGAACGTCGTTCTGGGTGACCGCCGGCCTTGACGGTGTGAAAAGCAAGGTGCTCACCGTTCCCGTCACCTTCCCGCCTGAAGAAGTGGAACACGGCGAATTGCTCGGCGGCCTTCCTCTGCCCGACCTGCGCGGCACCGTCGGCACCTTCTATTACTGGTCGACCGACCTCTCTTCGTTTGAAGAAGGGAGTCCGGAGTTCGGTGGCTATTTGAAGCGGCTGCTGTTCGACAATGGCGTCTCGAAGACCTATCTGCGCGGACCCGAAAGTCCGATCCTGAAGCAGGAAGAAGCGGTCCTTCGCGAGAAGCAGAAGACGACGAAGCTTTCGGAGAAGGAAGAGACGCGCCTTGTCGCACTTAAGGACGCCAAGGACGTCAACATTCCGATCGACGTCAAGTGGACGGAGAACTCGGGCGAGGTCGAACTCGACGTCCAGGGCACGAAGCTCACGTTGAAACAGGGCGAGTGGAGCGGCTGGGTTCCGTTGACCTTCTCGGTGAATTTCTTGATCAAGCTTCATGGCATGACCCAGTTCTTCATCCAGCGCGCCGACAGTGAGCTTCAGATCTACGCGCATCCCGCGAACATGGATCCGCGCAATCCTCCGATCGCGATCAGCAAACCCGATTCGTTCGCGCCTGATCTCGTGAAGAAGATCGGGCTCTACCGGACCATCGGCTGGGCCGAGTCGATGGACAAGTCGTTGCAGGAACTGCGCACCGACGAATCGTCGTTCCTTTACGACGCCGACAAGGCGTTTGACGATCGCGAGAAAATCATCATGGAGAATCTGAAGGATCCCGATTGGGATCTCTTCGTCGCCGCGATTGAGACGACCGACCGCGTCTCGCACATGATGTTCCGCCTGATCGATCCCAAGCATCCGATGTACGACAAGGAGCTGGCCGCGAAGTACGGCGATGCGATCGAGAAGATCTATCGGCGGGCGGATGCGCTGGTTGGAAAGATCCAGGAGAAGCTGCCAAAGAACACCACGCTGATTGTCATGTCGGATCACGGCTTCCACACCTTCCGTCGCGGGGTCAATCTCAACACCTGGCTGGTCCAGCACGGCTACATGGTTTTCGACGGCCAGGAGAGCCCCAAGAAGGGTCTCGACGATCTCTTCGGCCGCGGCCAGTTCTGGGAAGGGGTCGACTGGTCGCGCACCCGTGCCTACGCGGTGGGTCTCGGTCAGATCTATTTCAACCTCAAAGGCCGCGAGGGCCGCGGCATCGTTTCGCCCGGTACCGAGTACGACGCACTCCAGAAGGAAATTGCCGACGCGCTGGTCAAGGAAACCGATCCCGATGACAAGGCGCAGATCTTCCGCTCTATCTACAAGCGTGACGACATCTATAAGGGCGAGTATCTGAAGAACGCGCCTGATCTTCAGGTGGGCTTCAATGACGGCTACCGCGTCGGCTGGCAGGACACGATGGGTGGCGTGCAACGACAGTTCGTCGAGAACAACAACCGCAAGTGGAGCGGCGACCATTGCGCGACCGCGACGGAAATCAGTGGCGGCGTGTTTTTCTCAACGAAGAAGTACGCGAGCGAATCGCCTCACATCATGGACCTTGCCCCCACCGTTCTCGAGCTGCTGGGCGTGCCGCTTCCCAAGGACTACGACGGGAAGCCTCTGCGGTAATGAACCGGGCGATCGCGACGTCGGTTCTCGCGGTCGCTTTTGCCTTCGGTTCGGACCTTCTGTCGCGTGATG
>JBDSLN010000462.1:0-5184 GCA_039916365.1 Vicinamibacteria bacterium | reverse complement strand
GAGCTCTTCGGCCATGTGCGCGGCTCGTTCACCGGTGCTCTGTCGGACAAGAAGGGACTCTTCGAACAGGCCCACGAAGGCACACTCTTCCTGGATGAGATCGGGGAAATGCCGGTGGCGTTGCAGGTCAAGTTGTTGCGCGCGCTCCAGGAAGGCGAAGTGCGTCCGGTGGGCGGCGCCAAGCCCGTGTCGGTGGATGTCCGGATCGTTTCCGCCACGCATCGCGATCTCGACAAATCGGCCGACGCGGGCACGTTCCGCTCCGACCTGCTCTATCGGTTGAAGGTGGTGGAGATCGGCCTTCCGGCGCTGCGTGAGCGTCCCGACGACGTTCCGCTTCTCGTGGAATCGTTTCTCTCGCGCTTTCCGCGCGCGGACGGCACACGCGCGATCGTGACGGCACGCGCGCTCGCCAAGCTTGCCGCGTATCCGTGGCCAGGCAATGTACGCGAGCTAGAGCATGTCGTGGAACGCCTGGTTCTGACGTCTCCCGGACGTCGCATCGATGCCGAAGATCTTCCCGCGGAAGTTCAGCCGCAGCCCGCGTCGTGGTCGCAGCGAACGTTTGAGGACCTTCCGCCACTCGACGAGCTCGAGAAGCGGTATCTCCAGCACGTGATGAATGTGCTGAAGGGAAATAAGAAGCGCACGGCCGAAGTGATGGGCATCGATCGCCGCACGCTCTACCGGATGGCCGAGCGCTTTGGCCTCACCTGGGACGACAAGGAAGACGCCCAGTAGGCGTCGCAGGTCGGCGGTGCCCGGTCGGTGCGTCGCACTCAAATGAAAAGGGCCGGACCCTTTCGGGCCCGGCCGGTTCGGATGGAGGGTGCGGGCTACGCCTGCTTCGCGACGATGTGGTTCTTGATCTTCGCGTAGACGGAATGGGGGACGATCTTCTTCGTGGACAGCTCGGTCTTCATCTTGTACGGGCGGCCGGCGATGATCTTCGCGGCGTACGCCTTGCCGATCGCGGGCATCGCTTCGAGTTCTTCCTGTGTGGCGCTATTGATGTCAACCATCGCTTTCGCCACAGGCTTCGTCTCGGCCTTGGCCATGGTCTTGGGCGCTTCAGACTTCATCGCTTCGGTCTTGGGAGCTTCAGTCTTGGGAGCAGCGGTCTGCGCTATCGACGGGAGAGCCATCGCGGCAACAACGAAGGCGAGGGTCGCGGTCTTGAGATTGAGTTTCATGGAGGATTCCTTCAGGCGCCCGTCAGGTTCTGCGCACCATTGCGCGACTTCGGGGTCATCTCCTCTACTGCGAAGCTCATGCCAACCGCGAACCGGCCGATGTCGAACAATCGAGAAAGCGACCCCACCGTTTCCACGCGGCGATGACAAGATTCGTGTGATCAAACGATGAGCGAGAGAAAAAAAGAACCGGAGCGGACGTCGTTTCGAGCGTGGGCGAACTTGTGGCGAAGGGGCGCGCCGCGCGATCTCAATACGATTCTTCACCTCGGTCTCGAAGTTCAAGGACGCGGCGCGCCGGAACAGCTTGATTGGCTGCGCTCACTGGTGCGATGGCTGCGCGGTCAGCGTGGGTATCGCTTCACCCCCGAAGCCCGCGCGCACCTGCTCCTGCAGCGGCTGAGCCAGCATCCGGACTGGTCACAGGCGGCCGGAGTGATCATCACGGAAGTCCTTGCCCGCGGCTCGGCGCTGCGCATCTATTGCGAGGCGGGCCTTCCCTCCAACTCCTCGTTCGGAAAAGAACTAATGGGCCGGCTCGTGCGCTCGGTGCTCCCTCCGGTTCAGGTCGAAGGGTCACTTTCCGGCGCGCTGCAGCATGTCTTCGCGCAGACCGGCGACGATGTGTGGCTGGAGCGGATCCCGGTGAACGAGCGCGAGGCCCTCGTCGGATGGCTGAAAAACGCCGTCCCCGATGTTCGTCGCGATGCCCTTCTTCAGGAAGCAGCTGAGGCGATCTGGCTGCTGAGCAACCGAATCGCCTCAATCGCGCTGCGGGATGAGGTTCAGGTGCGTTCGCCGAGAAGCGGTCCGCTCGCCACCCATCCGATGATCCTCCTCGAGGACCAGTCGCGGGCTTTCGCGGGCACCGTCACGTCAAGGCAACAACCGGACCTCGCCGGATTGATGCGGACTACCGTGCTTGGACGCCTCTTCCTGGACGGTGTCCTGGCGCGGGTCGAGGAACGCGGAGTCAGCATCGATCTGGTGTTTCAGATTGAGCGGGCCACCGCGTATGTCGCCCGCATCGAGACGCTTGCGAACATGATCGCTGCCGTCGTGCGTCCCGACGCGAACGAAGAGGCGAAGAGCCAGGTCGTCTGGTCGCTGTTGGTGGACCTCGTCCGGGGCGAACTGGACGACCGCCGGCCCGACAAGGTCCTCGCTCAAAGCTTCCACCTGATCGCACGAAAGACGGTCGAGCGTGCGGGCGAAACCGGCGAGGAAGGCATCGCGCGCAGCAACGGAGATCTGCAGCACGTTCTCACCGCCGCCATAGGAGGGGGCGTTTTCGTCGCCCTCGCTGCGCTCGTGAAGTATGTCGAGCCGAAGGGACTGCCGCCTTTCTTTGAAGCGCTCTACGGTGCCCTGAACTACGGCGGCAACTTCACCATGATGCACTTCCTTCATTTGAAGCTCGCGACGAAAATGCCCGCGATGACCGCGTCCGCATTGGCCAGTCGTTTAAGCGGGCAGTCGACGAGCGAAGACGACCAGGAATTCGCATCCACCGCCATCGCCATCCTGCGAACCCAGGTCGCCGCGGTCGTGGGCAACATCGTGGGGGTTATCCCCACCGCGCTGATCATTGATTGGGCAGTCATCACGGTGACCGGCGCGCATCTCCTGACCGCCGACAAGGCCGCACACATCATCGAATCCGTCAGTCCATGGGCCTCCCTCACCATTCCCTTCGCGATGTTCACCGGCGTGATTCTCTGGGTGGGCAGCTGGGCCGCGAGCTGGATCGACAATGCCTTCGCCTTCTATAGCGTGGCCGACGCGCTGGCCTCTGACGGGGGGCTGCGAGTGCGCCTGGGAGTAAAGCGGGCCCGCGCCATCGCCGACTTCCTGTCCGATCATGTGGGTGGCGTCGCGGCCGCGCTGGTGCTCGGGTTCAGTCTCGCCTTCGTTCCCGCGATCGGTAGCCTCTTCGGCCTTCCTCTGGAGGTCCGACACGTCACGCTGGTGACGGGCGGTCTCTCGCTCGCCGTTGCGAGCCAGGGCCTCTCTGCGATCGACGAGATGCAATGGGCGGCGATAGTCATGGGCGTCGTCGCGATTGGCCTCTGTAATCTGGGCGTGTGCTTCGCGCTCGCCTTCGCGATGGCGTTGCGGGCGCGCGGCCTGTCGGCGTGGCGCGGCATCGCCCTCTTATGGCCCACCGCGATGGCCTTCCTGCGCCGCCCGCGGAGTCTCTTTCGGGTTCCGGCCGAGACGTCTCGGATCTGACAGGTCAAGCGCCCACAGCCCACACTAAGGTCCGCCGATGACCAGCAACGCCGAGCGCCGCGTCGTCATCCCTGGCGGTGGCTCTGCCGGGCTCTACGCAACGCGAGCCCTCGCCAATGCGCACGGTTCATCACCAGGAAGTAGAGAAAGCCCAATAAACAGGGCTTTTTCAGGCTATTGGCGCAACGGGTCGCGCTGATAGACTCGCGGCGTGGACGCTATGGAACTCGCGCCTCCTGCGGTCAAATCCAAGCATTATTGGAAGGCCGTAGGCCCATTCAAGGAAGTCCTGCACCGGACGATTACGCCCGAGCAGTTGATTCAGTTGTCTGAAAAGAAGCCAGCCATTCACCTGGTGTATGCCGCCCGTCAGTTCGCCATCGTTTTGATCTGTGGCGTCGCCCTGTTCCAGCCGGAACTGTGGTGGCGGCCATGGCCTGTTTCCGCGTTCCTGATCGTCCTTCAGGGCTTCACCTTCTTCAACATGACCACCCTTCTTCATGAGGTGGTCCACAGTTCGATCTTCGCCAAGCGCAAGCCCGCCGCCGAACGCGCGCTTGGGCTTCTCTATGCGATCACCAGCGGTATCTCCGCCTCGCAGTTCACGAAGTGGCATCTCGATCATCACGATGGTCTGGGCACCGAGGACGAAGATCCGAAACGGCACTGGCTGTCGCCGAAGCGCAATCTGCGCTGGTTCAAGGCGCTGTACTGCACGCCCGCGCTGATGGTCATCTACTTCCGCGCCGCGGCGAATGAAGTGCGGACGTATCCCGCCGAGTTGCGTGCGTTGATCGCGCGCGAGCGGACGGCCACCATCGTCATCCAGCTGACCGTCGGCGCTGCCCTCTACTCCTTCGGCGGAATGGGCGCGATGCTGCGCGTGTGGTTTCTCCCCTACTTCATCGTGTTCCCCATCGCGTTCACCATCAATCGTCTCGGTCAGCACTACAACATCGACCCGACGAACCCGCTCAAGTGGGCGACCGTGATGCAGCCGTCTGGGTTGTGGGATTTCCTCTTCGTGTACTCGAACTACCACGCCGAGCACCACTACTTCCCGCGCGTGCCTTTCTACAACCTCCGCAAACTCCACATGATCCTCAGGCCGATGTACAACGAACTCGGCCTGAAGCCGCATACGTATCGCGAGATCCTCTGGGAATGGTTCGTCATGAACCGGAAGCCGCACACGAACTGGGAACTGGCGGGACCAGAACCTACGCCTGCGACCGTCGAAGCGCGCAGCGCCTAGGTTCTTTCGGCGACGCGGTTACGCCGCGGGAGCCTTTCCCGCAATCGCGGATGCGCCGATGACGGTGCGGCGCTCGCCCACCTGCTGACGCCACAGGGCATAGTAAAGACCCTTCATCGCCACCAGCTCCTCATGGCGGCCGGACTCAACGACGTGGCCCTTCTCAAGGACATGGATCGTATCGGCATGCATGACGGTCGAGAGACGATGCGCGATGAGCACGGTCATGACATCTTTATGGGTGGCGACATCGCGGATCGTGCTGGTGATTTCTTCCTCGGTGATCGAGTCGAGCGACGACGTCGCCTCGTCGAAAACAAGAAGACGCGGACGACGGAGTAGCGCGCGGGCGATGGACAGGCGCTGACGTTCTCCGCCTGAGACTTTCACGCCGCCTTCGCCGATCACGGTGTCGAGGCCCTTTTCGGCACGAGCCAGGAGGCTGTCGCAGGCCGCACGCTTCAATGCATCAAGACACTCCGCGTCGGTGGCATCGGGGCGCAC
>JBDSLN010000461.1:0-6289 GCA_039916365.1 Vicinamibacteria bacterium | reverse complement strand
GACCACAAGAAGGAAGACAGGGCCAAGCGTGACGCCGCCGCCGCCGCCATCGTAGCCGTGCAGGCATCGCGCGCCCGGGTGCAGGACGAGATCCAGGACGCGGACATCTCCGCCCACGCCGCGGCGCGCGTGATTGACCTGTATCAAAAACGGATTGACGACGTCGCTCACTGGGGCGACGTCCGGCAGCTCCGCAAGGCGGATGAGGCAGAGAAGGCCTTCCGCATCGTCGCTCTGCAGGCCGAACGCGACTTCGTCTTCGGCATCGCTCGCAGCGGCCTGATCTCCGACGCCTCCGCGCGACGACTGGTGAGAGAGATCGATCTGAGCGAAGCGCGGTATCAGTAGGCGGGTGTTCCTTGGCTACTGCCTCAGAGAGGCGGCGGCCCCGGATCGCGGCGCACGCTTCAACGTCATTCACGCACTCAGCCTTGATTGGTCACCAGAGAGAGACGAAACTCGTGCTCCACATCGCTTGGAGCTGCAGGAGTCAACCCATGAACCTTCCTCGAATTGTCGCCCTGTCTCTGGCCTTCGGATGCGCGTCCGTTCCGACCTTCGCCCAGACCTACGAACCAACCGCCCTCGCAGCGCTCCAGTACCGCGTGGTGGGTCCAAATCGGGGAGGCCGGTCTCTTTGCTCCGCGGGCTCTCCGTCGCGGCCCCTCGAATACTTCTTCGGCGCAGTGGGCGGTGGTCTGTGGAAGACCAGCGACGGTGGCCTCAACTGGAAGCCGGTGACGGACGGGCAGATCAAGTCGTCGTCCATCGGCTCATGCGCGGTTGCCGAGTCGAACCCCGACGTGGTGTGGATCGGCATGGGCGAGACCCAGTTCCGCGGCAACATCATGCAGGGAGACGGCCTGTACAAATCCACTGACGCCGGGAAGACCTGGAAGCACGCGGGTCTGGGCCAGATTCAGGCGTTCGCGCGGGTGCGCGTTCATCCGACGAATCCCGACATCGTCTACGCGGCCGCGTTCGGAAAGCCCTACGCGGAGAGCGAGGATCGCGGGATTTACAAGACCACCGATGGTGGGACCACGTGGAGGAAGGTTCTCTACAAGAGCCCCAAGGCCGCGGGCGTCGACATCTCCATCGACAAGAAAAATCCGAACGTCATCTTCGCGTCTTTGTGGGAGGCGTGGCGCACACCCTGGGGGATGAACTCCGGCGGGCCAGACGGCGGTCTCTACAAATCGACGGATGCGGGCGAGACCTGGGTCGACATCACCCGAAGCCCCGGCCTGCCCCCCGGTGTTGTCGGAAAGATCGGCGTGTCGGTATCGCCCGTCGACTCCAATCGTGTCTTCGCGATGATCGAAAATGAAAATGGCGGGCTCTTCCGTTCGGACGACGCGGGTGCCACCTGGACAAGGATCAACGAGGATCGCGCCATCCGCCAGCGCGCTTTTTATTACACACGCGTTTTCGCGGACACCCAGAACAAGGATCTCGTCTACGTCCTCAACGTGAATTTTCACAAGTCGGTGGATGGCGGAAAGACGTTCACCACGCTGCGTCCGCCCCACGGCGACAACCATGACCTCTGGATCGCGCCGGACGACAACAAGCGAATCATCGCGAGCAACGACGGCGGAGGAACGGTTTCGATCAACGGCGGTGAGACGTGGACGGACGAGGACTATCCGACCGCCCAGCTCTACCACGTCATCACCACCAAAGACTTCAACTATCACGTGTGCGGAGCGCAGCAGGACAACACCACTCTCTGCGCGCCTTCGCGTCCCGATCCGCGTCAGCCTCCCCGCATGGGTCAGGGCGATCCCGGCAGCTGGTTCTACCAGGTTGGCGGAGGTGAGAGCGGCTACATCGCCCCATCTCCGGTCAACCCCGACATCTTCTACGCGGGGAGCCAGGGCGCTCTCATCACGCGCTTCGATCGTTCCACAGGGCAGGTCCGCGACGTGCAGATCTACCCCGAGTTCTTCTCCGGCATGCCGTCGAAGGACCTCAAGGAGCGCTGGCAGTGGACGTTCCCCATTCAGTTCGACCCGCTTGATTCGGGCACGCTGTATGCGACCTCGCAGCATTTGTGGAAGACCACCAACGAAGGACGAAGCTGGGAAAAGATCAGTCCGGACCTGACCCGCGCGGATCCGAAGACGCTGGGAGATTCCGGCGGACCGATCACCCATGACATGAACGGGCCCGAGATCTACGCCACTATTTTTGCGATTGCCCCTTCGCGAAAGGAGAAGGGCACGATCTGGACGGGCAGCGACGACGGTCTCGCGTTCATCACGCGCGACGCGGGCAAGACCTGGGCGAACATCACGCCGAAGGATCTCCCCGAGTTCGCGCGCATCAGCATCATCGAAGCGTCTTCGCATAAGGCGGGCACGGCGTACCTGTGCGCGAAGCGCTACCAGCTCGACGACCGCGCACCCTACATCTATCGCACGGACGACTACGGCAAGACCTGGACGAAGATCGTGAACGGCATCGATGGGGGAGCGTTCGTTCATGCCGTCCGCGAGGATCCGAAGCAGGAAGGCCTGCTGTATGCGGGCACCGAGCACGGCGTGTACGTGTCGTTCAACAATGGCGCGTCGTGGCAACCGTTCAGCCAAAATCTGCCCGACACCCAGGTGTCGGATCTGGTCGTGGAGGAGAACGACCTGGTCATCGCCACCCACGGTCGCTCGATGTGGGTCATGGACGACCTGGCGCCCCTGCGCCAGATGTCTCCGCAGAGCGCCGCGGCTTCTCTTCATGTGTTCCAGCCCCGCGCGACCATCCGTGGCAACGGTGGCCTTCCCATCGACTTCATCCTGAAACAGCCGGCCGACAAAGTGCAGATTGAAATTCTGGATGGCAAAGGGGCGCTCGTCCGCTCGTTCGTGGGCGTCGCTCAAGACGAGAAGAAGGGCCCAAGCGATGGCGACGACTCGTTCGGTCCTCCGAGTGTCAAACCTCCCACGCGCAAGGCGGGGCTGAATCGTTTCATCTGGGACCTTCGCTATCCGGGGCCGGAGACCTTTGAAGGCATGATCCTCTGGAGCGCTTCATCGGTGGGACCCCTGGCGGTGCCGGGGATGTATTCCGCCAGAGTCACCGTTGGCTCCGACACTCAGACCACGCCGTTTGAAGTGAAGATTGATCCTCGTCTCCATGGCACGACGTTGGCCGATCTCCAGGAACAATTCGATCTGGCGGCGCAGGTGAGCGAAGCCACGTCGGCCGCGCACCGAACCGTCGGGCGTATCCGCGGGATCCGCAAGGACATCAAGGATCGCGAGGCCAAGGCGAAAAACAAGGCTCTATCGACCGACGTGGCCGCGGTCCTCGCGAAGCTCGACGCCGTTGAAGAGGACCTGTATCAGACGAGGAACCGTTCGGGCCAGGATCCCTTGAACTTTCCGATCAAGCTTGGGAACAAGCTGGGCGCGCTGCTTCGAGTGGTCTCTTCGGGAGACGGCCGGCCGAACGAGAGTTCGTATGAGGTGTTCAGAGTTGAAAAGGCGCAGCTCGACGCCATCATGACGCGCTACGACGCGGTCATCACCGTCGATCTGCCGCGCATCAACAAGCGACTCGAGAGCCGCAAGCTGGAACCCATCCGCGTCAGCGGAATCAAGCCGCCCGGCGTCCGCTAGTGTCCCGTAACAGAAGTACGTTGCATAAGTCGGCGTCGAGGCGCCCGGAGCGCAAGGCACCGAGGAGCCGCGAATATCGGGATAGAACGCGGTCATCAGCGTCGATGTCTTAACGAAGAGAATGATCTACCCCCGTCGCATATGGATTCAGGCCTTTCCTGCGACCACGCGGTAAGCCTCGGCGCAGAGCCGCTCCAGCAGCGCCCAGTCAGGTTTTCGGTCGAGACGCACTCCGACCCAGCCGCGTCCGCCGACGTACGGAGGACGAAAGAACGTTTCAGGATCGGTGGTGATCAGATCCGCTTGAACGCCGGCTCCGGCCGCGCACCAGAAGTGAGGGAATTGATTCTGATGATGCCCGGTGAGCATCAGCATGAGGAAAGACTTCTTTCCTTTGAAGAACCAGGTGGGCGCCGAATGACTAAGGCGCTCCGTCACCTGCGGAAACGCCATGCAGATCTTTCGAAGGCGGGTCTCTGGGTTCACGGGAGGCATGGTGGAATGTAGCGCGTGCCGACGGGACCCACAACCGGACACGGCCCCGGAGTTGTTCACGGCTTGCCTTCCCATAGACTTCTCGCACTGCATCATGGTGATTGCTTGACCGCCGCACCTACGGAAACCTCACAGTTCGGACTGCTCCGCGAGCGTCGCTTCGCTCCGTTCTTCTGGACTCAGTTCCTGGGGGCGTTCAACGACAATCTCTTCAAGTTCGCCTTCACCGTGATGGTGACGTTTCACGCGAGTGCCAACTCTGGGATGAATCCCGCGCTGGTGGTCAACCTGATCGCCGGCCTCTTCATCCTTCCGTTTCTGCTCTTCTCCGCGACCTGTGGGCAGATCGCCGATAAGTACGACAAGCGATCGGTCGCCATCTTCGTGAAGACGCTCGAGATCGGCATCATGGCGCTCGCGGCCTACGGCTTCATCGCGAAAAACGTGCCGGTGCTGCTGGCGTGCACGTTCCTGATGGGCCTGCACTCCACCATCTTCGGGCCCGTGAAATACGCCTTCCTGCCTCAGGCGCTCACCGAGCGCGAACTGACCGGCGGCAACGCGATGGTTGAGATGGGGACCTTCGTGGCGATCCTGATCGGCAACCTCGTCGGAGGCGTTCTGGTGGGGATGCCGCAGAACGGGCCGAAGATCGCGGCACTTGGCTGCATCGTGGTGGCGCTGATCGGTCGAGCCGCCGTTCACTTCATGCCGAAGGGCGCCCCGCTGGTTCCGGACCTGGTCATCAAGTGGAATCCGTTCAGCGAAACCATCCGCAACATGAAGCTTGCGATGGAGAACGTGGTGGTCTTCCGTGGCCTGATGGGCGTTTCGTGGTTGTGGTTCTTCGGCGCGGCGTTCCTGACCCAGCTTCCGAGCTTTGCCAAGGATGTGCTGGGCGGAAGCGAGAGCGTCGCATCGCTTCTTCTGGTCGTCTTTTCCGTCGGTATCGGCATCGGCTCGCTGCTTTGCGAAACGCTCTCCCGTCGGCACGTCGAGCTGGGACTCGTGCCCATTGGTGCTTTCGGGATGACCGCGTTTGCGGTGGACCTGTACTTCGCTTCGCGTGGATTCGTTCATGGTCACACCGCGTTGAACGCCCTCGCCTTCATGGATTCGCCCGGGGCCTTGCGCGTGATGGCTGATCTCGGTCTGCTGTCCGCCTTCGCGGGCCTTTTCTCCGTGCCGCTTTACGCGCTGGTTCAGTCACGCAGTATGCCGACTCATCGCGCTCGTATCTTCGCGGCCAGCAACATCCTTGGCGCAATTTTCATGATCGCGTCCGCGGCCCTGTCCGTCACGCTGCTCAAAGGCGGGGCATCGATCCCGATGATCTTCCTTGTGGTCGGCATTATGAACGCTGTCGTGTCGATCTACTCGTTCCTGCTGATGCCGGAGTTTCTGCTTCGCTTCATCTCATGGGTGGTGGCGAATCTGGTCTATCGCTTCAAGATCTCGGGCGATCATCACATCCCGGAGCACGGCGCGGCGCTGCTGACCTGCAACCATGTCAGCTTCATGGATGCGCTGTTGCTGATGGCTGCCTCACCCCGGCCCATTCGCTTCATCATGGACCACAAGATCTTTGAGATACCGGTACTCGGCGCGATCTTCCGGCTTGCGAAAACCATCCCGGTCGCGTCACGTGCCGAAGACCCGGAGATCTACGCGCACGCCTTCGCGGAGGCGGATCGCACGCTGTCCGAGGGCGATCTCCTGTGCATCTTCCCGGAAGGCGTCATCACCCGCGACGGCGAACTCCAGCCATTCAAGGCCGGCATCATGAAGATCCTGGCGACGCGTCCAGTCCCGGTGATCCCGATGGCTCTTCAGAGCATGTGGGGATCGTTCTTCTCCCGCATCGACGGCAAGGCCATGACGAAGCCATTCCGTCGTGGCGCCTTCTCGAAGATTGGCCTCGCCGTGGGTGAGCCGATGGCACCCGAGACGGTCACGCCCGAACGACTTCAGGCAAAGATCGCGGAAGTGCGCGGCTCGCTGAAGTAGCGGCGAACCATAACAAGTCTGCGTTTCGCCTCCCATCGCGGGTTCTCGCGACCTGCTGGTGGCAGCACACTAGCGTGCGGTGAGCAGCGCTTCCGCGATCGCCATCGCGTCGGTCGCCCAATACTCGGGCGGCCGCGGACGCGGCGCCAGGCCTTCGAACGGCCGGG
>JBDSLN010000460.1:0-2541 GCA_039916365.1 Vicinamibacteria bacterium | reverse complement strand
CCTCAAACTCAAGAATGATGAAGCCATGGGCACGGTCGACGATGTCGGCCGATTGGTGGCGCTCGCCTACCCTGAGCGTGTGGCCCAATGACGGGCGGGGTCGACGGATCGCTATCGCCTGGCCACTGGGCGCGGAGCCAAACTCGAAGCGGGCGACGCGATGACTCACGAAGAGTGGCTCGCAGTGGCCCATGTCGACGCGCGTGACGCCGAAGGCCGGATCTTCCTCGCCGCCCCACTCGACCCAACGACCCTGCGCAACGAAGAACGCGACACCATCGAGTGGTCAACAGAGCGCGGCATCATCGTGGCGCAGCGTGAGAGGCGCATCGGCTCGCTGGTCCTCGACGCCCGGCCGCTCACGACCGTGCCGGACGAAATGAAGGTCGACCTGCTCGCGCGCGCGATCCGCTCAGAAGGTCTATTCCCGCAAATGATGTCGGATGCTGCGCGGGCCATCCAGGCGCGGCTGCTGTCGCTCAAGGCCTGGGGACGAACGGACGGCTTTCCGGATGCTTCCGATGAAGCGCTGCTCTTGACGCTCGGCGAGTGGCTCGGCTCCGACCTCCTCGCGTCACGATCGCGCGCAGAGCTGCTGCGTATCGACACCGCCCACGCACTCAACGCGATGTTGAGTTGGAACCAACAGCGCGAAGTCGCGTCTCTCGCTCCGCCCATCATTGAAGCGCCGACGGGATCGCGGATTGAACTCACGTACTTTGCGGACGGATCGTCTCCCGTTCTCGCGATCCGCCTCCAGGAAATCTTCGGCTGGCTCGATACACCGACGGTGAACGACGGCCGCACCCGCGTGACGTTGCATCTGCTCTCACCCGCGTGCCGACCGGTCCAGGTCACGCAGGACCTCAAAAACTTCTGGTCGAACACCTATCCCGAAGTCCGGAAGGAACTTCGCTCCCGCTATCCCAGACATTCGTGGCCCGACGATCCGCTTACCGCGGCACCCGTTCGTGGCCCGAAGCGTCGCGGAACCTAAGGGAAGGGTGAGCGGTAGTCTGTCTGATTCGTCGTCGAAGGGTGGCACGAATGCTGCTGCCAATCGTGGTGAGACGTACTCTCTCCAGAGGTCCACATGAAAGCCAAGACTCCCGCCGCCAAGCAGCACAAGACCGCCGTCGTCGTGAAATCGAAGAAATCCGCCAAGAACAAAGTCGATCCCGATACGCCGATGCATGCGCGTCCTTCGTTGGGCGACCCCGACCGAGAACAGGATCTGCCGATGGACGGCCAGCTTCCCGATCTCGACAATGACACGGTCCACAAGACCGCTCGACCAGACGGCCCGATCCTTGAGGATGACAATCCCAATGACGAGTTGGCCGAGGAACATCAGACCGACCGCGACGAAGATGTGAGCGAAGGAAATCCGCTTCACGTTGGGCACTACGCGGGGCGCTGATCCCGCGGCTCTCTTTGGGAGACCGCTTACGGCTTACGGCCTACGGGATGACGGTGAGGCCGGCGCTCTTCAGGGCATCCATGATCTTGTCGCGGATGTCGATCGGCGCCGGAGTGGGATCGTGCCTCTCCGCGACCTTCGTGTGATCCCGACCGGCGAGCCAAACATCGCCCGCCAGGGCAGAAACGACAATCCAAGTGCCCGGAGCGGACCACTTCAGATGCGTTTTGGAGAAACCGACATAGTTGTCGGAGTTCATCGCGGTATCGAGGGCATCCTCGGCGGCCTGGCGTTCGAGCGATCCAAGCAGGCTCTCCGGAACGCCGGACCAGGTGATTTCAACCCGTTTTTGCGGCCTTTTTCCACCGCATTCACATTGTGAAGCGCCAACTGCGAAGGCAGCTCCACATTGAGGGCAAGCCCGAACCGGGTTCAAAGTCGACGGATCGTTCTGGAAATCCATAGCCTCGCCCTGATTTGCAGCAAAATATGGGCCAGCGCTCAGCGGTCAAATTGACCGATCGGACTCGCCTACATGCGCCCCGCAACGAACTTGTACCCGAGCCCATGGATGGTCAGGATCATGGATGGCCGGGCAGGATCGTCTTCGAGCTTGCGACGAAGATTGGCAACATGGACATCGACCGTGCGCGTGAAGGGCACGGTGCTGTAGCCCCAGACCGCCTCCAGAAGCTCGTTGCGTGAGAGGGTCGCGCCCTGATGCTCCAAGAAATAACGCAGCAGGTGAAGCTCCTTGCCGGAGAGCTCGACTGGAGTGCCCGACTTCGTCACCTCCGCCCGGCGAAAGTCCACGTGGATCGCTCCCACGGTCACCGAACGGTGCGCGAGTGATGTCGCGGACTCGGCCGGAACGCCGTCTCGACGAAGTCTCGCTTCGATGCGCGCCAGAAGCTCTGCCATGTCGAACGGCTTGACGAGATAGTCATCGGCGCCGAGCTTCAACCCCACCACCCGATCGCTGACCTGCCCACGCGCGGTCAGCATCAAGACCGGAGTCTTGATCCCTTTGGCGCGCAGGTCGCGGCACACGTCAAAGCCCGACTTCTGCGGAAGCATCCCATCCAGAAGAATCAGATCCCAGGACTCCGTGCTTCCGCGGC
>JBDSLN010000459.1:0-3214 GCA_039916365.1 Vicinamibacteria bacterium | reverse complement strand
GGGACCAGGTGGCTGAAGGAGAAACTCAATACAACATTCCGGTGAGCTCGAAACAGCTCATCGTGTACTTTGTTTTTCTCGTCATCGCCTTGAGCGCCGCTTTTCTCGCGGGCGTCATGGTGGGTCGCAATGTTGACTCGTCGCCCGAACCGACCGTTCGCGACATTCAGGACGACAGAGTTCCGGATGAACCTCAGGCGACCCCCACTCCCGATCCCTTGACCTACGGGTCCGCCCTTCAGGGCGACAAGGTCGAAGGTCTTTCCACCGGCGCCCCTGCTGTTACGAAAGCCGCCACGCCAGTCGGGTCAATGCCGAAGTCGACCTCGACGCCCACGGCTCTCCCTGCGCCCACGGCAAAATCAGTTGCGACTCCCGTCACTTCGCGGTCGATGCCGGCTCCCGCGCCGAAGCCTACGGTGGAGGCGCGACCCACGGTGAAGGCCACCCCCAAGCCCACACCCTCGCCCAAGGCGGCCGGCAAAGCAGCACCCACACCGCTCTCACGCCTCACCATTCAAGTGGGCGCGTTCAAAGAACGCGCCGCTGCCGAGGCCATCGTCAAGCGACTGAAGGGGAAGGGTTACTCCGCTTATCTCGTGCCGGTCAGCGAAGGTCTCTTCAATGTGCGTGTCGGCTCCTTCACGGAACGCGAGGACGCGGAGCGCATTCTGAACAAGCTCGAGACTCAGGAGAAATTCAAGCCGTTTATCGTCAAGCCTTGAACTTGACGCGCAGCGCGTGTCTCGCCGCGCTGGCCGGAATTCTCCTGGCCATCGCCTTCCCCAAGATCGCCTTCGCCCCCGCGGGATTCGTTGCCCTGGTCCCCGTGCTTCTTGCGGTCCAGGGTGCCTCGACACGACAGGGATTTCTGCTTGGATGGATCGCGGGGACGACCCAGGGCTTCCTGCTGCTGTTCTGGGTGTCCGATGTCCTCACCCGGTTCGGAGGCGTGCCGCTTCCCTTGGCACTGCTGCTGAATCTCGTTCTGGCTCTGGCGTTTGGCCTATTTCTCGGCGCGTTCGGCGGGCTCCTGGCCCGCGTCGGGCTCGCGTTTGGATCACGCTCTCTCTTCGCCGCGCCCTTTCTCTTTGTGACTTGCGAATTTTTCCGGGAATTTCTACTCTTCGGCTTTCCTTGGTGCCTGCTTGGCTATTCGCAGGTCGATTTTCCGGAGTTCATTCAGATTGCGTCGTTCACTGCGGTCCACGGCGTGTCGTTTCTCCTCGCCTCATCGTCGGCCGGTGTCGCGCACGCTTTCGTCGGACGCTCGCCCTTCGAGAAGCGGCTAGGGGTGACGATTCCCGCGCTCATGATCTCGACCGCCATGGGGTACGGCCACGCGCGCCTTCAAGACCCGATCGCGGAAGGCGGCGGTTTCTCGGTCGGCGTGATCCAGGCCGCGATCCCCCAGGATCAGAAATGGGACGGTGACCTTCTGCAATCGAACATCGAGCGACATCTGGCGTTGTCGCGTGCAGCCATCGCTCGTGGAGCGAAAGTGATGATTTGGCCTGAGTCCGCGATCGGATATGAACTTGATATCTATCCCGAGGCTCGAAAACAGATCACCGACTTCACCGAGAAGGAAGGTGTCTATCTCCTGACGGGCAACGACGATCGCCTGCGCGACCGATCAGGCGTGATGCGGAGCTACGTCGGAGCCAAGATGATCTCCCCGTCCGGCCAGATTGCCATGCGCTATCACAAGATCCGGCTCGTGCCCTTCGGCGAGTACCTTCCCCTGTCGTCGGTGCTGAAGAAATTCGCCCCGGTGGGCAAGCTGGTGCAGGGCGTTTCAGATTTCACGCCCGGCGATGTCCCGGCCACCACGTCGGCGTTCGGCGTATCGCTGGGCGCCTTCATTTGTTACGAGGCGATTTTTCCGTCGCTCGTTCGCCGTTTTCCGGTGAATGGCGCCGACGTTCTCTTCAACCTGACGAACGACGGCTGGTATGGCACGAGTGCCGCGCCGTATCAGCATTACGCGATGGCGCGCTTCCGCGCGGTAGAAAATCACCGGTTCCTCGTGCGCGCCGCGAATACCGGAATATCGGCGATCATCGATCCCCTGGGACGCGAGGTCGCGCACACCGATCTCATGGAGCGGACGACGCTTGTGGGCGATGTTCGAGCGGTCAAGGAAATCACCTTTTACGCTAAGCACGGCGACGTCTTCGCGTGGACGATCGCCGCTTTGGCACTGCTGGGCTGGCTCAGTTCCCTGTTCGTCACTCGGCGGCTCTCGAATAAACTCGCTCCTTCTCAAACGGCACAGGCCCCAGAAAGCGAACCACTCCAGTGAAAGACGAAATCAGCGAGCTCTGCATCGAGCTCAAAGCGAGGGCTGCGGACGTCCGCGGCTATCTTTGACGAAGCAAAGCTGACCGGCGAGCTGGTCGTGGTGGACGGTGAAATCACCGTCCCCGGCTTTTGGAACGACCAGCGCAATGCGCAGAAGGTGCAGCGCAAGCGCAAGAAGATCGTCGACCGGCTGGAACTGGTGCGCCGCGTGAACAGCCAGGAGGGCGACGTCGCGGTCCTGCAGGAATGGCTCGCGGGTGGAGAGCCGGTCGCGGCCGACCTTAAGGCTGCGGTGCTTCTCTGGCAGAAATCCATAGACGAGGCCGAGCTGGGCCACACCCTGGGCGGCGAGCACGACGCCGCCAACCTAATCCTGTCCATCAACGCGGGTGCGGGCGGAACTGAAAGCCAGGACTGGGCGGAGATGCTCTACCGGATGTACATGCGGTACTGCGAGCGCCACAACTACAAGGTCGACATCGTCGACTTTCAGAAGGGCGAAGAGGCGGGGATCAAGAGCGTCACGATGCTCGTCTCGGGTGAGTACGCCTTCGGCACGCTGTGGGTCGAGAGCGGCGTTCACCGGCTCGTTCGCATTTCTCCGTTCGACTCGGCGGCTCGACGGCACACCTCTTTTGCCGCGGTCTTCGCATGGCCGGAGTTGGACGACAGCATCGACATCGAGATTCTCGACAAGGATCTACGCATTGATACCTACCGTTCGAGCGGCGCCGGCGGTCAGCACGTCAACGTCACCGACTCGGCGGTGCGCATCACTCACATTCCCACGAACATCGTGGTCGCCTGTCAGAACGAGCGGAGCCAGATCCGCAACCGCGAAGTCGCGATGAAGGTTCTGAAGTCGCGGCTGTTTGACCTGGAGATGAAGAAGCAACGAGAGAAGCTCGAC